>CAZLYG010000546.1:0-3556 GCA_964563075.1 uncultured Steroidobacteraceae bacterium
AAGTCTGATGGGGCTCTGGGGGCGATAACGGTGCGCGGTGTATCCGGCGTTGCTTTCCTCGTCCGGCCCGAAATCCGTCTCCTTTCCGGCCGGCGATTTACCCCTGGCCTCCACGAGGTGATGGTTGGACGTGACGCCCAGGAGAGATTCAAGGGACTCGATGTAGGCGAGCACATCGACCTGGCGGGGGATAAGTGGACCATCGTCGGGACATTTGCCAGTGACAACGCCCATGACTCGGAACTTCTTACGGACGCCTCGACGTTGATGTCGGCTTACAATCGGGACTGGATCAATAGCGTTACCGTCGTGCTGCGCGCAGCAGATCAGTTCGATGAATTCAAGAGCTCCCTGGTTCACGATCCTTCGCTGTACGTCGATGTATACCCGGAGCGCGTCTATTATGAGCAGCTGGCACGCGCCGCGACGGCTCTCATGAGATTCGTCACCTACGTGGTGAGCTCCGTCATGGCGGTCGGAGCGATCTTCGCCGCCCTCAACACGATGTACTCTGCCGTCAGCTCCAGAACAACCGAAATTGCAACGCTGCGCGCCATCGGCTTTGGTGCCGCCAGCGTCTCCGCTTCCGTCCTGGCTGAGGCGCTTTGTCTCGCGGCAATAGGCGCACTACTGGGTGCAGCCGTCCCCTTGCTGCTATTCGGCGGATCGACGCCAAGCCTCGGCGGACTTTCAGGCTCCGTGGTGGCGCACTTCCGCATGACGCCCAAACTGCTGATGACGGGCATCGCATGGGCTTGCGTCGTCGGTTTCCTCGGGGCGCTGTTGCCGGCAATCAGGGCGGCAAGATTGCCGGTCGCAGTAGCGCTACGCGCACAGTAGAGGACCGTTAGCCTTTGGCTGGTGGGACCTCACGTGTCCGGGCCGGACGAGGGCTGGCTGGAGCTTGCGCTCGGGTCGGGTCGCTACTTCTTCTGAAACTCCGGCGTCATGTCCTTGCAAGGCTGCTTCTGAAACGGGACCTCCGAGAGATGCATGATGTCGTAACTCTCGTACGGAGCCGCCAGGTACACCGGATCGGTGACCGAGTAGTCACGCCGCAGCGAAAGCTGCTGTGGATCGAACGTGAAGCGCTCGACGATATGCATCTTCTCGCTGTTGCGCGTGGGCGGCGACAGCACACCCGCCGCAAATCCCACGGTGTCGACCACCAGCGTGTTGCCTTCCCACCTGCCGATCGAGTGGCCGGCATAGCTCGGCCTGATACCATCGGGGTGCGTGGCCATGCCGACATGGATACGGCGCTCAAAGTTGTACAGGCCGTAGGTGATGTCGATGACTTTCTCGCCGCTCGCCAGGGTTTTCTGCTCGAACCGATTGATCGGCCAGTCCGCGGTCCAATCCCGGATGAAGCTCGTGGGCTTGCAGTTGAACCACGGATTGTCCGTCGGTGAGAGTCTGTTGAAGCTGGCGGCCGCTTTCTGACCTTCAGGCGTGTATACGACTTTCGGCCGCGGCGGCTGCGTGGCCTGCACCTGCTCCAATGTGATCTTGCCGGCCGCGAACTGCGCCGACAGGCTCTTCGGAATCATGGAGCCGGTGCCGCCGCTCGGAGGAACGGTGAGAACGAGTTGCTCCACGGCCCAATCTCCACTGATGTTCGGCTGGCCATCGGCCAGCTTCAAAGGACGCTTCGAGGAATCGAGCGCCTTGGTTTGGAGCTGATCGTTGCGATTCATCGTGGGCGCATTGCCGATCTTGAAGTTCTCGGTGTAGCAGGCATTGGGGTCTGTGCGATGCGGGTGCCCGTCGACCTCGATATGCGAGCCAATCTTGAACATCTCGGGTGACCAGCCGGAACGCCTCAGCAGCCCGGCCGCGCGCATCTCGCAGCGGATGTGCGACCTCTTGCCGTTCTCGTCGACCGCGTCGATCTCCATGTAGGAGTGCGGGTTGACGAAATGCATCTCGGTCAGGGTTCCGGACCAGTGCTTCGCCACGCCCATATCGAACATGCCAAAACTATGGTGAGCGAGCGCTGGTGCGGCGAGGCTACTCAGGGCTACGGCGAAAACCGTCGACCGCAAAGTCTTGTGTGACACGGATACGCTCCCCGCTTCGTTTGACTGGCCGCGACGATTATAGAGGCGCCAGGACACCGGATAGAAGCGGGGCACGCCGCCGTCCTGAAACCGGACAATGCAGGTCATGCGCCCAGGGTCTCGATGTCACGGCCCGCTATGTATCCCTGACACAGCGCGCGCGCCAGGCCATGCGCGCTGAATCCACCCGCGGTTTCGCCCCCGCCCGAAGAGGCCGTGGTGCGGACCTCGGGAGGGGCAGGGCGGCCGCTCTGTACGATCAACCAGTCCATTGGCGCCGCGTGATGCTCCCGCGGCGCCGAGTTTCCGACGGAGATGCCGCCAGCGGGATCCGGCGCCTTGTCGACAAATACGACTCCGTGTGCCCTCAACCACTCGAAGGTCGTTGCGGAGTGATCGGCGTAGGCACGCACGATCTCGCGATCGTTATAACGGTAGTCGGACACGCCGTTGACATTTACGGCAGCCCAGTCGGTGAGGTCGCGGAACAGCAGGTCAGGAGAGTCCTCGATGCCGTAGTGCTTCTGCTGGCTCGTGCCCCCGCCGAGCGCGACGTTGCCGCCGCTGATGATTGCGTGACCGCCGATGTGCGGCTGCGCTTCGAGGAGCGCGACACTGGCGCCTGCCTCACGTGCGACGATGGCAGTCGTAAAGCCTGCGGCGCCCGCGCCCACGACCACAACGTCGACCTCATGCGACCACCGGTGGCCGGGCAGTGCCGCGTGCCCGCCGCGCAGCGGCGCGAGGCTCGCAGCGCCGCCGATCAGCATCGCCCTGCGGCTCACCCTCATCGTCGCCCCTTCAGATGTTTTCGCGTGTTCCATTTAAGCTGAATCGTAGCGCGCGTATCAGTTGTGGGGGATGCTTCATTGAGAATGACCGAAAAGCGGACGGCGGTGAAAACGATCGCGTTCTTTCCGGTTGCGCGTCACCTGCAACTCTGGCACAAGGGCCGGACACGTGAACGAGGGCAGCAAGGGCACATATGGGTGACAACGAAAAGTCCAAGCGGAACACGGCCGAATCGCGCACCTTGACCAGTTCCGGCCGCGCGCGCCGTCAATTTCTCGGGAGCACGGCACTCGCAGCCGCTGGCACATCCGCGGCCCTGATGACGCGTTCGCTGCCCACGCAGGCAGCCGGCGCTCCGGCTGCCGAGGATAGCTGCGCATCACCAGCAATCCCAACGCCGATGAAAGATGTGGCTGGCAAAGTGGCCTTCATTACAGGCGGCGACAGCGGCATCGGCCTCGGTATCGCGCGCGCCTTCGTCGCTGCGGACATGAAGGTCGCGGTCACCTATCGCACCCCGGCCAATCTCGATGAAGCGATGACGTACTTCGAGAAGGACAAGGATCGCATCTACGCGGTGAATGTTGACGTCACCGATCGCGGGGCGCTCGAGAAGGCCGCGGACGATGTCGTCAAGCATTTCGGCAAGGTACACGTGGTCGTTGCGAACGCCGGTGTCGCGGCGGGGGGAGGCGGCATCAGCA
>CAZLYG010000547.1:0-3553 GCA_964563075.1 uncultured Steroidobacteraceae bacterium
TGCTGCAGCATCCCGACAAGGTGCGCTTCGGACAGGAACATCTTGCGCGCGATGCGAGCCCGCTCCTCGTCGCCGCCGGAGTCCATGTTGTAGACCTTGATTGCGACGTCGCGCCCGTAGTACGCGTCATGCGACAGGTACACGATTCCGGTGCTGCCCCGGCCGACCTCCTTGATCACCACATACTTGCCGATTTTCTCGGGAATGCGGCGCTGGGGGACCGGCTTGGGAGATGGATTCGAGAGTGCTGACATGGGCTCGCGGAACCGCCAAAAACGCGGCACAGCATACGGTCGCGGGCCGCGACCCGACTGTGACGTAAGCCTCAGGGTCTTTTGAGCCTGCTGCGCTCCGCGACCATCGCCCCACCGGACCTACGGACCGAAGTGACTGAATCCGGAATGCGAGAAGTCCATCACAGTCGCATCCGCGGCCAGCACGCGGGCACCGGCCGTCGCGCTCAACGTGCCGATCCTGCGATAACCCCACTGTTCCGGCGGCAGCTCCTGACACATTCGCGCGACAGTGTGCGGACGCACAGTGAAACACAACTCGTAATCCTCACCTCCCGTGAGCGCCAGCGTACGAGCCCTGGCGTTCCCCGCCGCCTCGAGCAGCGCATCGGATACGGGAACGTTGTCGAATTCGATTTCAACGCCGCAGCGGCTGGCCTGTGCCAGCTTGCCAGCATCCCCCAACAGGCCGTCGGACACGTCGATGCAGGCCGAGGCAAATTCCCTCAACCGCTCACCCAACGCGACACGTGCGGTCGGGAACAGGAAGCGTTCGCGCAGGTACTTGGCGGTGTGAGCGGCTGCGGTCAGTTGGCCCAGCTCCAGCGCCAGACCAGCGGCGGAGTCACCCGGCGTTCCGGACACGAACACGAGGTCTCCCGCCTGGCCGCCGCTGCGGAGGAGGGCTGCACCTCGTGACACATGGCCAAGCAGTTGCACAGATATGCATAACGGTCCGGCCGTCGTATTGCCGCCCACGAGCGCAACACCATGAGCGCGCCCAAGCGCGCAGAACCCTGAAGCGAATTCTCCCAGCCACGCCTCATCTGCCGCCGGCAGAGTCAGCGAAAGCAGGGCCCACGCCGGCCGTGCACCCATTGCGGCCAGGTCGCTGAGATTCACCGCCAGAGCACGATGACCTATGGATGCCGCCGGGGAGCCTTCTGGAAAGTGCACGCCCGCCACGAGCGTATCGACCGTCGCAACGAGCTCCGCATCCGGCGGACACTCCAGCACGGCGGCGTCGTCGCCGATACCCAGACGCACGTCGCTCCGCTTCACGCCGCAATGGCGGAAGTACCGCTCGATCAGCGTGAACTCGGAGATGGCCATGGGCCCCTCAGTGCTCGTGCGGACGTAGCGTGCGTGCGGCGCGGTCGAGAATGGCGTTGACGAATTTGTGTCCGTCGGTAGCGCCGAAGCGCTTCGTGAGATTGACCGCTTCGTTGATGGCTACGCGGTAGGGGACATCCGGTCGCGACCCCAGCTCGAACAGGCCGATCAGCAATGCGGCGTGCTCGATCGGATCCAGGTGCTCCGGCTTGCGCTCCATCAGCCCGGCCAGACGAGCGTCGAGGTCCGAGTGCGAACGCCAGACTCCCTCGACGAGCTCACGGAAGTATTCCGGATCGGCCTTGGGCATGTCATCGGCAGCGCCGAACTCCTGGATGAGGTCCTGCCAGGGGCACGCGTTGAGCTGCCAGCGGTACAGGGCCTGGAGCGCGAGCTTGCGCGCGACCGAGCGCGTCGAGGACAGATGATAGGGAGATTGCGGAGCCGACATTTGCGTCTCTACAGAAGTGCCATGAGCGAGGCCATCTCGAGCGCCGTGTCCATCGACTCGCCGCCCTTGTTGCCGGCAGTCGTTGCGGCGCGCTCGAGCGCCTGTTCCACGGTCTCGACCGTCAGCACTCCGAATACGATCGGAATGCCTGTCTCGAGCCCCGCAAGCTGCAACCCGCGCGCGCACTCGCCAGCGACGTAGTCGAAATGGGGCGTGTCACCCCGAATCACGCAACCCAGGGCAACCACCGCGTCAAAGCGCCCTCCCGCGGCGAGCTTGCGCGCGGCAACCGGCAGCTCAAAGGCACCTGGAACCCGCGCGATGAACAGATCCTTCTCGTTGCCGCCCCGCTCCATCCAGGCGGTCACCGAGCCTTTCAGAAGGCTGGAGACGATGAAGTCGTTGAAGCGAGCCGCCACGATCGCAACCTTGCGGTCGCGCGCGGTGATCTCACCTTCAACGATGCGGGGGAAATCCATGGGAGTTAAGTATAGCGCGTCGCACCGCTGGCTCGCGGCCAAGCGGCCGAACGCGTTCTCGACTCAGCTCTCTTCGCCGACGTAGCCGTCGATTTCCAGGTCGAAAGCGGAAATAGCATGGATCTGCTTGGGCGCCGACAGCACACGCATCCTGCGCACTCCCAGGTCCTTCAGAATCTGTGCGCCCACGCCGTAGGTCCTCAGCACCTCGCGGACTTCCTGCTGAGGCTCCGGTGTTGTCCCAGTCGACGCGGCGGTTGCCGCGCCGCCTGATGCGCCCGCGGCAGTGCCAGGAGCGCCCGTTGTACCCGTCGCTGCGGCCGAGACTCCCGGCATCGCGAGCGCCTTCACAGCGTCTGCGAGGTCGCGGGGCGATTCGTGGTCACGCAGGATCACAACGACACCATTCCCTGCTTGGGCAACGCGGCTCATGGCAGCGCGCAACGTCCATGCGCGCGAGTTGCCGCGGACGCCCAGCAGATCGCGCAACGTGTCGCCTACATGCACGCGCACGAGCGGCACGACGGGCCCGTCCAGTCGACCTCGCGCAAGCGCGAGGTGGACATCGTTATTGACGCGGTCCTCATACGCATACAAGCGGAACTCGCCCAGCTCCGTCTGCACCGTCTGTTCGGAGATGCGCTCGATCGAACGCTCGTTGCGCAGGCGATGGCGGATGAGGTCAGCGATCGTTCCGATCTTGAGATTATGTCTTTTCGCAAACGCCTCGAGCTCGGGCCGCCGGGCCATCGTGCCGTCATCGTTCATCACTTCGCACAGCACGCCCACCGGCTTCAACCCCGCCAACCGGCACAGATCGACGGCCGCTTCCGTGTGGCCCGCCCTGACGAGCACGCCGCCCTTGCGTGGCCGTAGCGGGAAGATGTGCCCGGGACGGGCGAACTGCTGCGCCGTCGCCGCCGGATCCGCAAGTGCCCGGATCGTGGCCGCGCGATCGCTGGAGGACACGCCGGTGGTCGTCCCAAAGCGCAGATCCACGGACACCGTGAACGCAGTTCGATGCGACTCGCTGTTCATCTGGACCATCTGCGGCAGATCCAGCCGCGCCAGCAGCTCCTCTTCCATGGGTACACAGATGATGCCGCTGGTATGCCGGATCATGAACGCGACCGCTTCGGGAGTAGCCCGTTCGGCGGCCATGATCAGGTCGCCCTCGTTCTCGCGATCCTCGTCGTCGACGATGATCACAATGCGCCCGGCTTTGAGATCAGCGACGATTTCATCTACGGTATTGAGCCCGGTGCCGGGGCTGGAAG
>CAZLYG010000548.1:0-3534 GCA_964563075.1 uncultured Steroidobacteraceae bacterium
CTCGCGCTCCGGTTCGCGCGAACCCGTCGCGTGAACGTGCGCAACCACATCCAGTTCCACCAGCTTCTCGTACAGCGGATACCAGTACGGATCGCCGAGCGGCGGCGACTTGGCGCCACCGTTCTCGCCAGGATCGGGGTTCAGCACCACACCCTTGAAGCCCAGCTTCTTCACACAACGGGTCAATTCCTCGAAGGTGGCCTCGACCGGCACGCCCGGCATCTGCGGCAAGCCGCCGATGCCGTGGAACTTGTCCGGCATCAGCTCGCAGCTGCGGCGAATCAGATCGTTGGTGACCGCGGTCCAGCCATGCACGATCTTCGCGGGCTTCTCCGAGTGCATCATCTGGAACGGCCGCGGCGAAATGAACTGCACATCGATCTGGCATGCCCTCATGTGATCCAGATGACCCACCGGCGCCATCTCCTTGGCATTCCAGGCCGCGAGAATCTCCTGATCCGACAGTGTCAGGCCGCCGTTGTGGCTGCCTCGATGCGACACGAGGCCCGCCTTGTAGGCCCAATAAGCTTTCGGCCCTGACACATGTGCGTGACAGTCAATGATCATGGGGCCCCGCACACTGTTGCCGAACACTCACCGCAGCGCTTCATTCCAGTTCTCCCAGTGGTCACATCTTATGATCGCGAACGCAGACACTTTCCTTCAGGTCGTAGCCGGGCTGGCGCACCAGGGTAAAGCGCGTGCTCCAGGGCTGCGAGAAGGTCTCCGGATCCGTAATGGTCAACTCGCCGTTGATGCGATCGTGACCGTCGAGGGTATAGCGCTCCTGTACCCGCAGCTTTTCACTGTGCGGCAGGCCGGAGTAATCCAACCAGGTCTTGTCGTTCTGGCCGATGGTGTCGATGACCAGGGTCTTGCCCTCCCAGTGTCCCGCCGAATAGCCCAGCCAGTGCGGATCGAGATCGTCGTCCCACTTGGGCAGGGGCTTGCGCAGGCTGACGATGCGGAACGTGTGGTTGGTCTCATAGACCAGGTTCACCCGATCCTTGTCCTGCGCAATCAACATCGGATACGGCGCGTAGATGATGCGCGGCACACCCTGTATCCAGCAATTGGCAATGGGGTCGCTCTTCGGGTTGGCCTTCAGCGCCGCCTGATTGGCGGCGTATTTGGCCTTGGCCGCCGGCAGCAGCGGCGGCTCCCTGCCGTCGGCGGTCTTGAGAGCGCGGATCGGAGTCGGCATGGCCCACTTGCCGGTAAAATCGGGTGTACCGGGATCGGGACGCTCCGCGGCCGGCAGATAGGCAAAGGGATCGGAGTCGGCGGCACTGACACCACCGGCCAGAAGCGCCGCGGTCACGCCGAGCAACACCGGTTTGAGCATGAATTTCATTTGATGATCACCTTCCCGTCGGGGCTCGTCTCGACGTTACGATTGTTTTCTTCGCAGGAATACTCGGTGATGCCCTCCGACGAGCCGGGTTTGTTCACCATGTCCGAGCGGAAAGGCCAGTAGCGCACCACCGTGAACGGCTTGGTGAAGTGCTCGGGGTCGTCGATGGTGATGTGCACGACCAGATCGGTAAACCCCTGTGCGGTCTTTTCCTTCCGGAAGCGCTCCGTGACCTGCAGCTTGGTGCCGTGCGAGGAGTGGAAATCCAGCGGTGTCTTGTCGTTGAAATGGGAAGTCTCCACGACGAGCGTATCCCCTTCCCAATGACCGACCGAATAACCCAGGAAGCTCTGCGGCGTATCCGGCGGCGCCTCCTTGCGGTCCATGTGAATGAGGCGCAGGTTGTGATTGACCTCGTGCAGCATCAGGATTTCGCCCGGGAGATAGGCGAAGCGGACCGGGTAGGGCGCGAAACTCAGGCGCGGCACCCCGTGCGGGAAGCACTGGCTGGCCGCGTCGGTGAGCACGGCACCGTTCTTCTCGGCTTCTTCCAGCTCGTGTGTCTTTTTGGCCTCCGCGGGCGTGAAGGGCGGCGCCTCGCCGTCTTCCTGCAGCAAGTTGATGTTGCCGCCGGGTAACTGCCACAGGCCCGTGAAATCACGCGGGTCGGCAGGCGGAGGCGGATTCTCCCAGTTCTTGCGCTGCGCCGGATTGCCTCCGCCGCGCCTTCTGGCCAGCCACTGCGCCGCGGTCATCGGTGTCGCGCGCCCCTTGTTATCCAGGTCGAGCTGGGCCTGCTCGGCCGGTGTCAGCGTCGTCCTGGGCGGCGGGATGACGTCCTCCTGCGCGAGCACGGCAGTAGTCATGCCTGCAGCCACGAGGGTGGAAATCAGCAACCGCTTCATATTGTTCCCCTTGCAACAGCCAACGCTCTCAGGGTTCTCACTCGGAGGTCACGATGCCCTGGGCATTCGGCTCGTTGCGGTTGTTCTCTTCGCAGGAATATTCCGTGATGCCGTCGGACCCGACGCTGTTGGCCAGATCGGAGCGGAAGCCCAGTTTGCGCGCTATCGAGAACACCTTGTAAAAGTGATCCGGGTCGTCGATGGTGATCCGCACCGCCATATTGGTGTAGCCGGCGGCGGTTTTCTCCCTGGTGAAGCGCTCGATGACCTGCAGATCCGGTCCATGCGAGGTGACCGAGTCGAGCCGCGTCATGTCATTCATGCGAGTCGTCGTAACGACCAGCGTGTTGCCTTCCCAATGTCCGACCGAGTAGCCGAGGAAGGTCCGCGGCGTGCCCGGGGGAGCCTCCTTGCGATCCATGTGGATGATGCGCACGTTGTGAGCGACTTCATGCAGCATCAGGATCTCGCCCGGCAGATAAGCAAAGCGGATCGGATAGCCGGGGGTGATGGTCAGCCGCGGCACGCCGTGCGGGAAGCACTGGGTGGAGGCATCCGTCACCACGTTGCCGCTTTCTTCCGCCCTGATCAGTTTCTCGGTCGATTTGGCTTCCGCGGCCGTGAAGGGCGCCTGATTGCCGTCATCCTGTATCAGGTCCAGGTGCCCGTTGATCATGGCCCACGCACCGGTGAAGTCGCGCGGGTCCGCCGGCGGCGGCGTGGGCTCCCAGCCCTTCCTCTGCTTCAACAGTGCCGCAGCGATCTGTTGCGGAGGCTTTTTCAGGCGGTCACCCAGTCCGACGGGCGCGATGCGCACGATCTTGTTGTCGATGGCCTGCTGCGCCTGCTGCTGCTCAACGGACATGGCTGGGAAGGAGTGCCGCCCTGCGGTTGCCGCCGCTTCCTGCTGGGCCGCCGCGGCGTGCGCCAGCCCCAACGCCGCGCCGTACACCGCCAGGGTCAATAATCGCTTCGTGCTCGTCTTCATGCCCGCCTCCGGGAATCCTTTACTGCGACACGCGCACCGGCGCAAGTGCTGCGCTGTCGGCCACTCGTCCTGGCGGCGACCCAAGTTGGGGATAACAACTCGAGCGCCTGGGCCGGGGCGATTACTGAAACTTGTAGTCCACACCCACCCGGAACACCCGGCCCAGGAAATTGTACGTGTTGCCAAAAGTGGTGATCTGCGACCCGCCGGCAATCGGATCGTCCTTGGCAAACACGTTCATGACCGCCGCCGTGACACTGCTGCCGTTGCTCCAGGGCAGCTGATAC
>CAZLYG010000549.1:0-3491 GCA_964563075.1 uncultured Steroidobacteraceae bacterium
GCGGGAGCGGAGGACATCCCCGGGGCGATACGCCCTACCGTCGATGCTGTTCTCGACGGCCGGGATCAGGACGCGCAGCTGTATCGGCGCACCAAGTTGCATCAGCATCTGTGCAAGAGCCAGCACGCACGCCGCGCCGCCCATGTCCTTCTTCATGAGCAACATGCCTGCAGAGGGCTTCAGGTCCAACCCACCCGTATCGAAACACACGCCCTTGCCGACGAGCGTCACCCGTGGCGCGTCAGCGCTACCCCAACGCAGATCGATGAGGCGAGGCGCGCGCGGACTCCCTGCTCCCACGGCCTGCACCAGCGGGAAGGCCTGAAGCGCCTCACCCTGCAGCACGTGGCAACGAGCGCCATGCCGGGCAGCGAGACCCTCCGCCGCTGCGGCCAGCTCGGCCGGTCCCAGGTCGTTGGCCGGTGTGTTGATCAGATCGCGCGCCAGCCCATTCGCCGCAGCGGCCGCTTCGACGTAAGCAAGATCGGCGGATGCAGGGAGCACCAGCGTCGCGCGTGCTGTAGTGGAGGACACCGACGGGCGGTAGCGCGCAAATCGATAAGCACCCACCTGCCAGCCCAGCAGGAAGCGGGTCGCAGCCTGCGGTGGAAGTGGCTCCGCGAGGTGGTAGCTCCCGGCGGGCAGCCGCTCGGACAGACCCGCCGAGTGCCAGAGACTGAGGTCCTCGACTCGCTCGAGCGCGCCGAGCCCCAGCAGCGCTCCGGCAAGCGCCCCGTTCGGGCCGGGGAGCGCGAGTACCCGAGCCCGTTCGGCCTGGAAGCCGTTGGCGCGCACCCAGGCGGCGAGCGCCTGTGGCTGCTGCTCCAGCCACTGTGACAGTCCCGCCTCGGTCACCAGCCAAAGCGGATGGCTGGCGGGGGTTGCGGCAGATCTGGTGTGGGTTGGCACGGCCGCGAATGGTAGCGAAATTCAAGGCGTACGGGACCCACTACCGGGCCGCCGGGCGCGTTGACAAGGTCGGCCGGGTTGTGATGACATCCTTTGCATACGCGCATGAATGCGCACACTTTTCCGACCTGCATCGCCCGTTCATGTCCACCAGAGCCGCTCAGCCCCGGAACTCGATCAGCGCAGCGCCCAGGCTGCCCCGTGGGCACGTAGTGGGTCTCGCACGACTGCCGCTGCTGCCGCTTGGCAGCTCACGGTGCGGGATCTTCGCCTGAAGCCCTCTTAGTAAAGTCCCTTCAGGCACGAGCGAGACAGATACCAACAACCCCGCACCGGTCCCGACAGGATCGCTGCGGGGTTTTTTATGTTCTGATCGCGGCTTCACTGCCGTGGGAGAGTTTCGATGAAGTTGTACTCGCAGAAGGACGTCGACAAGAAAGCCCTCAAGGGCGCCCGGATTGCAGTCCTCGGCTATGGCAGTCAAGGACGCGCGCACGCCTTGAACCTGAAGGACAGCGGGTTCGATGTCGTCGTGGGCGTGCGCAAAGGCGGCGCGAGCTGGAAGAAGGCCAAGCGCGACGGACTGGCCGTGGCGACTCCGGAAGATGCCGCGCAGGCAGCGGACCTGGTCGCGATGCTGGTGCCCGACCTGGCGCAGAAGGCGCTCTACGATGCGGTCGAGCACAGCCTCAAACGCGGCGCAACGCTGCTCTTCGCGCATGGCTTCAACATCCATTTCAAGCAGATCAAGCCGCGCAAGGACCTGGATGTCGTGCTGATTGCTCCCAAGGGGCCCGGTGATCTGGTTCGCCGGCAGTACCAGCAGGGCCGTGGCGTTCCGTGCCTCATCGCCGTGGCTCAGGATGCCACCGGCCGTGCGCACGCGAAGGCACTGGCCTACGCCCACGGAATCGGCGGCACGCGCGGCGGCGTGCTCGAGACGACGTTCGGCGAAGAGACCGAAACCGATCTGTTCGGCGAGCAGGCCGTGCTGTGCGGCGGCGCCACGGAGCTGGTGGTGAAGGGTTTCGAGACCCTCGTGGAAGCGGGCTACCAGCCCGAGGTCGCCTACTACGAGTGCCTGCACGAGTTGAAGCTGATAGTGGACCTGCTGCACGAGGGCGGGCTGCGCAAGATGCATGAGTTCATCAGCGAAACCGCCAAGTACGGCGATCTGACGCGCGGCCCGCGTATCGTCAACGACAAGGTCAAGAAAGAGATGACCAAGGTGCTCAAGGAGATCCAGACGGGCAAGTTCGCCCGCCAGTGGATCGAGGAGAACGCCGGCGGCCAGAAGAATTACAAGAAGATGCTGGCGCAGGACATCGACCGGCAGATCGAGAAGGTCGGCGAAGCGCTGCGCGCGCGCATGCCCTGGCTGAACGAGCGCCGCGCCTGAGAGGATCGCAAACCCACGCACACAGGACGACTCCCATGGCTCCCAATCCCGATCGAGTGCTGATCTTCGATACCACGCTGCGCGATGGGGAGCAGTCCCCGGGTTGCAGCATGACGCAGCCGGAAAAGCTGCGCGTCGCACGCGCGCTCACCGAGCTGGGAGTCGATGTGATCGAGGCCGGATTTCCGGCGGCCTCGCGCGGGGATTGGGAGAGCGTCAATGCTGTCGGGCGCGAAGTGCCGGGGGCGATCATCTGCGGGCTCGCACGCTGCAACCGCGAGGACATCGAGCTTGCGGCCAAGGCTCTGCGTGATGCGCCCCGGCATCGGATTCACGTGTTCCTGGCCACGAGCGCATTTCTCCGCCAGTTCTAGCTCTACATGGCGGAGTTGGAGATCCTGCGCAGAGCGGTGGTTGGCGTTCGCATCGCGAGTGGCCTGTGCGAGGACGTCGAGTTCTCGCCTGAGGATGCCTCGCGCACGGAGCTGGAATTTCTCGCCCAGGTCGTCGAAGCCGTGATCGAGGCGGGCGCGAGCACCGTGAACATTCCCGACACGGTCGGCTACACGGTACCCGACGAGTTCGCCGAACTGTTCCGCTATCTGCGCAAGAACGTTCGTGGCATCGATCGCATCCGCCTGTCCGTGCACTGCCATGACGATCTCGGCATGGCGGTCGCGAACAGCCTCACTGCGGTAGTCGCCGGGGCCCGCCAGGTCGAGTGCACCATCAACGGCATCGGCGAGCGCGCCGGGAACTGCTCGCTGGAGGAAGTGGTGATGGCGCTCAAGACCCGCGCCGCGTTCTTCAACGTGAGCACCGGCATTCAGACCAACCGCCTTTATCCCACCTCGCGGCTCATCTCGAACATCACGGGCATGCCGATCCCGCGCAACAAAGCGGTCGTGGGTGAGAACGCCTTCGCGCACGAGGCCGGCATTCACCAGCACGGCATGCTCAAGCACCACTCGACGTACGAGATTCTGCGTCCGGAGGATGTCGGCCTGTCGCGCAGCCATCTCGTTCTGGGCAAGCACAGCGGACGGCATGCTTTTCGCGACCGCGTGCGTGAGCTCGGATTCGAGCTGGATGAGGCGGAATTCAACCGGGTGTTCGAGGAGTTCAAGGCGCTGGCGGACAAGAAGAAAGAGCTGTTCGATGGCGACATCGAGGCGCTGGTGCT
>CAZLYG010000550.1:0-3480 GCA_964563075.1 uncultured Steroidobacteraceae bacterium
CCGCACGTGGTCACAGGGCCGGACGAAGCCGAACATGCCGGGCTTCAGCAGGTAGAGCTTGCCGTTCACCTCGTGCCCATAGACTCCCGAGAGCACGTAGATGACCTCCACCGCCTTGTGCATGTGACTGCCGACCTTGGTGCCCGCCGGCATTGTCAGCTCGACCGCCTCGAGCTCGTCGCCGCCGAGATTGGACTTGTCGAGCAGCAGCTTCCACTGGTTGCCCCCGCGATCGACGATCTTGTCCTTCACGCCGTTCGTTGCGTAGGAGTAGGTGGGCCGCCCCGCGGAGTTGGCCCCCGAGTGCTCGTGCTCGTGTGTGTCGGCTCCCAGTGCGACCGCAACCACGGCGAGGCTCAGCATGGGAAGGAGAGTGCGAGGTCTGATCATGTCTGGTTCTCCCGTCATCAGGCTTGTGGGTCTGCGGCATCAGCTCCGGTGACACTCGTTGGCGGCATCGAATGCGGTACGCGGCGCCACAGCAGGAACGTCAGATACACGGCGCATGCGATTTCTGTCACATCGGCCGGGTAGCGCGCTATCGGCGGGTAGCGGAGCAGTCCTACTCGCCACAGGTCGAAGAACAAGGCATTGGCGAGTGCAAACGTGACTGTCACGGCAGTTACGAACCGTAGCCACGGAGGCATCTCCGCGAACCGCTCGCGTCGAATCAGCCATAGCCCTATGAGAGGCGTGAACGCTGCCTGAAGTGCGATGGGCATGAGCCCCGGGACCACCAGTAACGAGGACTGCGAGCCGGTGATGACACCGGCAATGAGATGCACTGCCGCGGGAATGCGATCCGCGATCACGGCGGCCGCAAATGTCACCAGCGCCGCTCGTTGATGAGCGCGATGGATACGCGTGACCAGCCAGGCAGAGACGAACACCAGTATCGTTTCCGAAGCCTGTGACGCACGCAGGCCCAGAAAGCGCATCACCATATCGAGCGTCAGCGGCTGCGGCCTCGCGTCAAGGCTTTGATAAAGCGCTCCAAAGGCGAGGTTGTTGGCGAACACCCAGAGCGAAGTGAGGGTGTAACCCACCAGGATCGCCGCGAAAAATGACAGGCCGTGGACGCGCAGCATTCGCTGCAGATCCAGAGCGAGCGCTCCGGTGGCTTGCCGCCAGTACCAGCGTCGCGATCGACCGGCAGCGAATTGCTCGGTGAGATCGCCGATCAACTCCTCGAGCCGTCCGCCGCTGCTGCCCAGCTCCTCCAGGAGCCATGTTGCCAGCCGCGGTGGTGGGCGCGTGTTCACGCCTTGTGGCTCGCAGGTTGCGGAAGATCGACCCAGAGAGCTTCGAGGGCGCGTTGTGCCTGGTACACCTGCCTGATGCCTTCAGCGGTAAGCTTGAAATAGCGCTTGGCGCGGCCCCCTCGTTGCGGCGTGGCTTCGCCGAGCTCCGAAGTCACCAACCCCTTGGTCTCGAGCCGCTCCAGCGTGGCATAGACACTTCCCTGCAATATCTCACGGCCCGTTTTGGTGGCAATCTCGGCGGCAATCGGGACACCGTAGGCTTCCCGGCCGAGACGCAGTACGGCGAGCATCACGAGGAGCTCATGTTGACCGAGGAATTCGCGTGAGCGCTTCATTTAATCGATAGTAAGGAGGAAATGGCCGAAGGGCAACGAGAAAGCTGGCGTGTCGGCCACGCTGCGGCCGGTGCTCCCGCGATCTTGCTTGGCTCCCCTCCCAGGAGACACGACGATGCATCACTCCCGCCTCTGTGCCCTGCTGATCGACTGCAAGACCGCCGATGTGGATGAAGCCGCGCGCTTCTGGGCTGAGGCACTCGGTCGTCGCGTGGACACCCAACATCCCGGCAGCCGGGGCAACTACCGCATGCTGGAGACCCCCCCTGATGAGCCGATCGTTGAGATCCAGCGCGTCGGTCATGACAGCCGTGTGCACATCGACATCGAGACCGATGATATTCCCGCCGAGGTGGCGCGGCTGGAGAAACTGGGCGCGACGGTGGCAGAGCGGTTGGAGCGTTGGGTGGTGATGCAGGCACCTACGGGACAGCGCTTCTGTGTGGTGCGTGTGCAGCGCCCGGGCTTTGCGAAGAACGCCCATCGCTGGGATTGAAGCCACTGGTTGTTCCCGAGCGAACATAACGCTCGCGCCGCGGCGACCGCAAAATGGAGACCTTCCCGTGGCGGGTAGGGTGCGCGACACTGGGGTGACGCATTCAGGAGGTCCGCGCCGTGGCAATCGTGAAATTCGAGCTGGACGGCGAGCCCGTCTCGGTCGAGGGCGATCCGAACATGCCCTTGCTCTATGCCATCCGCAATGACCTGGGGCATAACAACCCCCACTTCGGCTGCGGCCTGGCGCAATGCGGGGCGTGTACGGTGCACTTCGATGGCATGCCGTTGCGTTCCTGCGTCGCGCCGCTATCGGGCGCAGAAGGTAGAAAGATCACCACGATCAAAGGCCTGGGCACTCCGGAGAAGCCTCACCCGGTGCAGCAGGCCTATCTGGAGGAGCAGGTCCCGCAGTGCGGGTACTGCGTGAACGGCTGGATCATGACGGCTGCCGCTCTGCTTCGGAACAAGCCTCGCGCGACTGACGCGGAGATCCGGGAGGGACTGGCGGGGCTGAAGTGCCGTTGCGGCACGCACATGTCGATCCTGCGAGCTGTGAAGCGAGCGCAGGTGCTGATGGCCGAAGGCGGGAGGTCGTCATGAAACCCGCGGCTACGTCAGCGAGCGCGGTCGACTCCGATCGCCCCATGAGCGCCGCCGCACAACTCTCGCGCCGCGACTTCCTGCTGAGTACCGGCGCGCTCGTGATCGGCACTGGGATGTTTTCCGCTGCCTCCGCGCAACCGCCGGTTGCTGCGGGGCCGGTGCCTCTCCCGCCCGGCCCTTCGCCGGAACAGTTGGATTCCTGGATCGCCATCCTGCCGGACGGCACGGCGGAGGCATTCTTCGGCAAGATGGATATGGGCCAGGGGCTCGAGGTGGCGATCGCTCAGGTGGTCGCGGAAGAGCTCGATGTTCCCATCGAGCACGTCGCCGTGACGATGGGCGACACCGCCACGACCTGTAATCAGGGTGGTGCTTCCGGAAGCTCCGGTGTCTCTCTGGGGGCCAAGCCCCTGCGCAACGCCGCGGCCGAGGCGCGGCGGATACTGCTCGAAAGAGCAGCCGTCGTCCTCGGCGTGCCCGCTTCCCAGCTCACGGTCGCCAACGGCGTGGTGACTCCGGTGGGCGGCGCTGAATCGAAAAAGAGTGTGACCTACGCCGACCTGATGGGCGGCAAGCACTTTGACTCGCGGGTACAGTGGAACAAGGCCATCGGTAACTTCATGGACGTGAAGGGGCAGGCCAGGCCTAAGGAGCTCAGCGAATACAAACTGGTGGGCACATCCGCGGCGCGTCGCGACGTGGCCGGGAAGATCTTCGGCACCAAAGACTATGTGACCGACATCCACGTTCCCGGAATGCTCCACGCGCGCATGATCCGGCCG
>CAZLYG010000551.1:0-3473 GCA_964563075.1 uncultured Steroidobacteraceae bacterium
TCAGCGCCTCCAGCATGGGTGTCTTCCCGTTCAGCCTGCCGCACGCTGGCGTCGGCGCTGCGGCTCGTACCAGATTTCCTTCACGAAGCGCTGGTGGTGCTCGACACCGCACTGCATGACCACATCGATCAGCAGATACAGCAGAGACTTGATATCCGCCCGGGGCAGTTCCCGCCCGGCCGCGCCCTGCTTCACCAGCAACACCAGTTGCTCGAAGGCCAGCTCGGCACTCGCCGCATGCACGCTGGTGATGGATCCGGGATGCCCCGAGTTCACGTTGCGCAGGTAATCGAACGCCTCCTCACCGCGCAGCTCCGCCAGCAGAATGCGGTCCGGCCGCATCCTCAGGCACGCCTCGAGCAACTGTTTGGGGGTTACTTTGCCCAGGCCCTGACCTTCCTTGCTGTAGAGCAGCCGCACATGATTGGGATGGCGATCGAGCACCAGCTCCTGCGCATCTTCGATCGTGATCAAGCGCTCAGTGGAGGGTATTTCCCGGATCAGCGCCTTGGTCCAGGTCGTTTTGCCGGACCCCGTGGCTCCCGATACGAGAATGTTCTTGCGGCTGAGCACGGCGAGCCGCAGAAACGCCTGGTAATCGCGCACCGCCAGCAGCTGCAACAGCTCCATCTCGGTTTCATCGAGAGTCTCGCTGGCTCTGCGCGTCAGCCGCAGGGCTGCAGCCAGATCTTCGACGGACCAGGCTTCATCAGAGGGCCGGCGAATAGTCAACGACACACAGTGACTGGGAGTCGCCGGCGGAATCGCCACCTGTACTCGCTCCCCGCCCGGTAGCGAAGCCGACAGGAGCGGCGAGGACTCATCGATGCGCTGGCGCGTCCAATTGGCAATGAGCCGGGCAAGGCGGCGGCACCACTCGAAATCGGCCGCCGGCAGCGACTCACAGCGCCAGCCGGAACGCGTCTCGATGAACAGCTCCTGCGGCCTGTTGATGCACAGCTCGGTCACTCCCGCTTCGCCCAGCCAGGGACGCAACGGGCGCAAGGTGAGCTCCAGGCTGGAGGCTTCGCTATTGACGCAGCTCATACACGGACCTGAAGTCGACGTCGCGGGCAACGAGTACCTGGATGCGCTCGCCCTGGGCCTTCCTGACGGTCGGCGGAATGTTGAGGGTGCTTTTGAGGACTTCAGTCAACACCCCCTGGGACGCGGAAGGACTGTAGATGACGGTGCCTCCGGAAGACGGCCGGACCGCCGCCTGCACGGCCCCGTCGATCGCGGTGATCAGGATTGCTGCGCCGAAGCGCTCCCAGAAGTGGCGATCCACGGTCCCCGCCAGTCCCGATCGACCCAGCTCATCCGTCCCGGGAGAGTCGAGAGGCACGACGACGCCGGTTGGAGTACGCGCTTCGGTCCAAAGTACGAAAATCCGTGCGGTGCCCTGCTGCACTTCGCCGCGCGTTTCTCCTACCAGGCGAGTACCCCGCTCGAGCAGAACAACTCTTCCGTCAGCGCTGAAAGTATCCGTGGCAACAACGCACGTCGTCATCCCGGGCAAAGTAGAGTCGATGGCAGTCTCGAGCGTGCAGTCGATGAAGGAGCCCTTGGGCAAGAGAAAGTGACGCGGCGGCAGAATCCGGGCCTGCACGGCGACCACGGGTGTGGGTCGCAGGAGAGCACCAAGTGTGCGCTCGTCCGGCCTGTCTGCAATGGGCAGGTTGTCAGAGCCCTCGTTGGGCGCCCGGGCGCCGGGCGAGGCTTCGGAGGACTGGCGGACGAACACGGGCCCGGTGAGTCGCTCATCGGCGAGCGGGGCTCTCGCCACACGGCTCGAGGTTATCGGAAGTGTGGCGTGTGTCGTCACAGTTCCGGGCGGCGAAAGGGAAAGGGATGTCATCCGTGTACCTGGCGCCTCGCTGGGAGCTGCCATGTTCCTGACAGCAGCCGCGCTGACGGCCAACTCCGTCGTATACGCATCCGAGCCGGTCACAACGCCCGTCGGCGGTGGGTCGATCCGCCCCAATGACGGCAATGGCATCTCGCTCTGCGCGCGACGTGCCGCTGTCGTACGGGCGGAGTCTCGCGCGCGACCGGGTCTTGTCAGAGCATTCGAGTAATACCACGTCAAGGCTGCCAACCCGAGCACGATGGTGAGCCCGCCTGCCAACAGGCTGCTGACTCGAGACTGGAGCGACATCGACCCGCCTACGGAAGCGGCGGCGCGTTCGCCTCGCACCAGGCCATCGATCGGCACGCGTTCAGTGTCCTCAGCGTCCATCTCGTCGCTCATGGCCGGCCTCCCCGGGTCGCGCGCTCAACCAGCGGTGAAACCGTGCCCGACTCCACCTTGTCCCCCGAACCGCTGTAGCCCGCATTGACAATGCAGCCCGTCAGCTTCCCCCGCCGGAGGATGAACCGGCGAGCAACGCGATGAATGACCACATCGCCATTCTCAACGTTGAAGTTCAGGAGGGACTCCGTTCCGTCGTCGTTGCGGACGAACACTGCCGGGAGCTCTGCCCGAGCCGCGAATCTGAGCCACGTGCGCACGCCATCGTCCGCCGCATAGAGCGGCTTCAGATCGCGATGCCCGCAATACCAGTAGTTCAGGTTGCGGGGCGGCCCCGATCCTGCCTTCAGCAACTCATCGACCGCGGCGTCACTCGATCCGCGCTCAGGCGTATACAGGAATCTCAGCGCATAAATCTCATTTGACCCGGCCGAATCCGCCGCTGTGTACTGGAAGTGGTACGCCCTTCGCGTAGTGAGGATCGTCAGATTCGTGCTCACGTGGGCGGCACGGGGCTTGATGAACAAGTGGCTCCCCTGCGCCACGAACGATAACGCCTGCAGATCACCGGCGCCGAGCCCCACGAAGGTCTCGTCGTCCTCGAACTGGATATCGATCTCGTACCCGATGCGTCCTTCGATCCGATAGACCTGCGCAGGGTCGTAAGTTGCGCTGCGGATGCGCGAGTCGGCTGACCCCGCGGCCGGGACGGCCTCGGCCCAGACGGCTCCAGCCATGGAGGCTGCGAGCAGCGCGAAGAGCCACTCCGAGACAGTGCATTTGCGAGTCATGGATGACCTATTGCGGTGATGCGGAGGAGGGCTCGCTGAGCACCTCCGGCTCAGGAGTGAACTCGAGTACCTTGAACCCGAGCGGATTCCAGCGGCGCGTCCGGGCGTCCTGAGCCGGCTGCGCGTAACCGTATTGAATGGTGGCGATCCAGTGCGTCAGGCGCTCCTGGCCGTCGGTCCCTTGCCGTTCGGCTTTCACGTAGCGCACCTGTGCCAGATCTGCGAGCCCACTGGAGCGCTTGAAGAAGCTCACCGATTCCACCTGGACGCTGACCGAGCTGCCGTCCTTGTGCACGTTGAGCGGCGAGCGCGGGTTGGTCGGATTCCAGAGGGCGTACCATGCCTGGTTGCGCTGTGCCGTGTGGAAAGCGCCGCACTCTTCGTAGTCACTCTCCGCCGTGGAAAAGTTGAACCGCTCGCATACGCTGACG
>CAZLYG010000552.1:0-3444 GCA_964563075.1 uncultured Steroidobacteraceae bacterium
GGCAGCAGAGGGTTGTCGGCCGCCGGGTTAGGCGCCAGAGCCTTGGCGGCGGCAGCCGGGCGCAGCGCGCTGGCGGCCGGACTGTCCACGGCACCGGCAACCGGGGCCAGGCTCGCGCCGAGGCACCCGAGTACCGTGCACAGCGATACGTGAAGCCCGCGTACCTGAAGGTGTCTATGCAGTGTCATTGGCACAAATCCGTCACGCAGATTGAAGCGAGGGTACGTCCCGCCGGCGGTACCTGCAGGCCGCGTTGGGTCATGAGCTTCCGCAGCAGGGCGGCGCTGTCCGGGTGGGCAATCGCGGACTGCACGCCGACGCGCACCAAACCGTCGGCGTAGTCGATCGCCTGCCAACTCACGCCGGCCAGCGAATGAATGCTGTCGCGGCTACCGATATCGTGGAGCGTCAGGTCCGCACCCCGGTCCACCAGCAGCTGAATGACATCGTTCCTCCCCTTGTGCGCGGCACCCATGAGCGCGGTGCGCCCGTCCAGAGTGTCCTGGGCGTTGACGTTCGCGCCCAGGTCGAGCAGGAATTTCACCGTGTCGTAAGTCTCCTGCGGCGACCATTCGTAAGTGACGCCCTCGACCCAGCCGATGCCGCTCGCGACCATCAGCGGGGTTACGTTGTGCTCAGTGGCGATATCGGGGTCGGCTCCATGCTCGAGGAGTAGTTTCATGAGCACCAGGTCGCCTGACTGCGCCGCGCGCAGAAATGGCGTCGCGCCCTCTTCGTTCAGCCATTGGTGGGTGAATACTGTGCGCGTCTCGGTGCTGGAACGCATGCGAAGATTTGTCTTGGCGCCCGCTGCCAGTAACCGCTTGATGAACTCCAGGTGGTCCATGTCCGGCTTGCGTGTCGGATAGTCGCCGCCTTCGATGTTACGGTTGTCGGTAGCAATGTAGAGGGGCGTCCAGCCGCCCTCGTTGGCGATGTTGGGATCGGCGCCGTGTTCGAGCAGATACACGCCCAGCTTGTAGAAGCGGTTCTGGGTGGCATCCAGCAGGGCGGTCCAGCCGTACTCGCTGGTTTCGTTGATCTTGGCGCCGGCCTTCAGCAACACCTTCACGGTATTCAGATCGCCCTGCTTGGTCGCGAAAATGAGCGGGGTCAGGCCGCCGAATTGCTTCGGCCCGCGGCCCGCAACCGGGATGCTGAAGGGAAATCTCGCCAACGCCGCCTTGGCCTTCTCACGCTCGCTCTCCAGGCGCTGTTCCCCTCCCGGACGCACGTCCTTGACCGTGGTGCCACCCTGGCCGCGACCGTCGATGAACTCCTGGATGCGATCGCGGCTCGGGTCCGCCAGATACGGCATGCGGCCCGGCTTGACGGTGCCGGAGTGAGCGTTGAGGTCGGCGCCCTTGGCGATCAGCAGCCGCACGGCATCGGTGTTGCCGTTCGCAGCGGCCCACATCAACGGAGTCGTTCCACGCAGGCTCTCACGCGCATCAACCTTGGCGCCGTGTGCCAACAGTTCCTTCATGACGCCCACCGAGCCGGTGCGGGCGGCCATCATCAGGGGTGTCTCGCCGTGACTGAGTGTCTGGTTGGCATCGGCACCCGCATCGAGCAGCAGCTTCACCACCTCTGCGCTACCGGCCTCGCAGGCCAGCACCAGCGGGGTGACTCCAGTGTCCGTGTGAACTGCAGGATTTGCGCCTGCCGCGAGGAGCCTTCTGGTGCTGGCCACGTCGGCGTGGTATGCGGCCCAGTGCAATGCGGTCGTCCCGTCGCCCTGCGCGGCGTTGACGTCGGCGGATTTTCCGAGCAGCGCCTGGAGTTGCGCCGCGTTCTGATTCATGACGGCGTCAGCGACATCGCTCGCCGCCAGCACGGGGGCGTCAATGACGAGCGCACACAACACCAGCAGCGCCAACCTCGCGCTGCGTGAGTCGGCGCTCACTCTGAGCATGTCGGTCGTCAACCTCGGCACCGCAAAGCGGGCAAAACCTATGCTCATTGTCCGGCCCCTCCTGCAGGTCGCCAGGCAGAACGCGCCGGCCCCCCATTGGGCCGCAGGTGACTCCTGCCTGTACGGACAACGCCGGCCGCCCGCCCCTGAACCTCGTAGCCGGCGGTGTCAAATCTAACGCTTGTGGCGCAGCGCCAGGTGACCCTTCGATGGCTCGTCCATTGAGTGGTTGCGATGATGATAATAATATAAAGATCGTCGGGTTTTCGGCGCAATTCGCGGCTTCCTTGTGGCGCGTTGCGCGCGTGTTATCCCAGGGCCGAGCTCGTGTTCCGAGGCCTGTCCGGCCGCCTGTGCCCCGCCCCTGCCGCATCCGTGCCGCGGACATCTGGAGGCCCGAGCTCACCGCTAGGTAGTGGCACCACCAGCCACTTGGCACACCTAAGGTTGCCGCCGCGTATGATCCCGCGCGAAACGGCGCCGTAGGGAGGCGCTTGGAGAGGGGGTGCAGTAATGAGACGGTTGATCTCTGGATTGCTGGCAGCTACGTGCTGGATCGTCCCTCCGCTCATTGCTGGAGCGCAGGATGAAGCGCCGCGACGCGGGCCTCCCACGCCGGAGCAGATCGCGGCCCGGGAACAGAAGAACGCAGCCATTTGGAATAAGAACCCGGCGCCCACCGATCCACGTGACTTTTCGGGCGTTTGGTGGACCCGCGGTTATGACCGCACCTTCCGGCCCGTGACCGACCCGCCGATGTCACCTGCAGCAGCCGCAAAGCTCCTGCCGCTGACGCCGCTGGAGGCGGCCAGCCGCCAACATCACCTGGACATGGAGAAAGCGGGGACGCCCATAGCCGATGCGCCGACGCAGTGCTTCCCGCACGGCATACCACGGCTGCTGGCCTCGCCCTACCCCATCCAGTACGTGTATACGCCCGGGCTGATCACCATCCTGCACGAGGTCGCGCACAACGTGCAGTACATCCACATGGACGGCAAGCCTGCGCCGGCCGACACGCCACGCTCGTTTCTCGGTTACTCGGTCGGACACTGGGAGGGCAACACCCTCGTGATCTTCACCGATCACTTCAACGACCGCACCCAGATCGACGAGGAGTCCCTGTCGCACGGCCTGAAGCTGACGGTGACCGAGCACATCACGAAGTTCACCAACAAGTACGGCGGGGTGGAGCTGCGCGACCTGATCACGATCGCCGACCCCGATCACTTCACCCATCCGTGGACCGCCGAGCGCCTTTATCCCTGGCGCGGCGACATCCGCATCTCCGAGTACTCGTGCGAAGAGAACAATCGCAATGCACCCGAGAACGGCGTGACGGTGGCAAAGTAATGAAACGCAGAACTTTCAACATGACGATCGTCGCCCGTCTCGGCGCCGCCGCCGGCGTTGCGCTGCTGTTGGCAACTGCCCCGGCGTGCGCTGCCGCGGCTGGCGTGGACGCTCCGGTGTTCGAGCAGCCGCCGCCCGGCACGCCGAACTTCACCGGCAAATGGCTGATGGTGCCG
>CAZLYG010000553.1:0-3440 GCA_964563075.1 uncultured Steroidobacteraceae bacterium
GAGCTGGCGGTCGCACAGCGAAACGTGGAGAACCAACGGGAGAGCCTGCGTATTACCGACGAGCGCCTCAGCGCTGGACGTGGCACCGAGCTCGACACCTCCCGCGCACAAGCACAGCTGAGCACTACGCTGTCGAGCATCGCGCCCCTGGAGGCATCGATCTCGCGATCCATCCATCGCCTCGGCGTGCTGACGGGCCGCGACCCGGATGCGCTGACCACCCTCCTGGGTCCGGCGAAGGATCTTCCCGACCTCCCAAAGATTGCGGCGGTTGGCGACCCCGCCGCACTGCTGCGAAGGCGCCCGGACATCCGCGTGGCGGAGCGCCAGCTGGCGTCCGCCACGGCCCGGATCGGTGTGGCCGTCGGGGACCTGTTTCCCAAGGTCTCCTTCACTGGCAACTTCGGCTATATGTCCAATGACACCAGCACGCTGGGGTCCTCGGGTGCCCGCAGCTATGAGATCGCCCCAGGCATCTCGTGGGCCGCTTTCGACCTGGGCCGGATATGGGCGCAGGTCGCCGCGGCGCACGCCGAGGCCGACGTAGACCTTGCGGCGTACCAGAAAACCGTGCTCCTGGCGCTCGAGGACACCGAGAATTCCCTGGTAACTCATGCCCGTGCGCGTGACCACCTGAGGAACGCCGATGACGCCGCCCGGGCCAGCGCCACCGCTGCCCGGCTTGCCCGGACCCGGTACGAGGGCGGGATCGTGGACTTCCTGGAAGTCCTTGATGCGGAACGCACTCAGCTCCAGGCCGAGGACCAGCTTGCACAGAGCAAAACCGACGCCATGACTAGCCTGGTAGCGGTTTACAAAGCGCTCGGTGGTGGGTGGGAGGCGGCGCCCCCGCCGCGTTACACTCAGGCGGCTAGCCGCTGAAGATAGCCGCCGAAGGACTGTGCATGAATGCCACTCTGACGCCCGATCTGCTCGAAGAGACCGCGGAAAACCTCGAGCCCGCTCCAGGGCCCGCCGCGGATTTGCTGGAGGCCGCACCGAGCCCCGGCGCCGACTTCCTCAAGCCGGGTCCGGGCGCCGACTTCCTCAAGGCCGCGGTGGGTGCCGCGGCGGATTTCCTCAAGCCCGCGCAGGGGCCCGACTTCCTCAAGCCCGCCCAGGGGCCCGCCGCCTCCCTCGCTGCCGCACTGCTGGACCCCGAATCACCGGTGTCCTCCTGTGCCGAGGAGCTCAGCCAGATCAATGATTCCCTGGAGCGCCGGGAAAGCCTCCTGGCCGCTTCCGCGAAGGCGAGCCGGCTGCTGCTGGAGACGCCGGACGTGCGCGCCGTCATTCCCAACGTGCTGCAGGTCATCGGCGAGGCCGCACGGGTCGATCGAGTCAACCTGATGCTCGCGCAGACGGGTCCCGCCGGGGAGCCGCTGCTGGTGATGGTCAACGAGTGGGTCGCTGCGGGTGTCGCGCCGCATCTGGGCGACCCCACGATGTGCACCTGCGACGAACGTAACTTCGAGGCCGTGTGTGGGGAGCTGCGTGCCGGACGCAGCGTGTGTCTGAGCAAGAGTGACTCCGCCGCGGCGTACTGCTCCGCGGGTTTCGAGGGTATCGGCACGAAGACCAAGGCGATCGTGCCCATTTTCGTGGCCAGTGAGTTCGTCGGCGTCGTTGGATTCGACAACACACGCCGGCGTCGCGCGATCGACTCCGCCGAGCTGTCAGCGCTTGAGACCGCGGCAGGAGTCATCGGCGCCGCGCTTCATCGCGAAAGGCTCGTCGACGATGTTCGCCGCGAGCGTGAGCGCGCCGCTGAAGAGAAAGTGACCGAGCTGGCGAAGGCCAATGCGGTGATCCGCGGTAATCTCGAGCGCCTCGCGAGCGAGCCGGACCTCAACACCTTCATGGGGCACATGATCCTGGAGGCCACGCGGCAGCTGAATGCAGCCTCGGGCGCCGTCATCGTCGCCAAGCACTCCCTGCACGAATGGCGCGTGCTCGCGCACGTGCGCGACGGCAAGCTCGAACCGGCTCCGTTCGTGGAGAGCGTACCGTTCGAGGGCTCGCCGTTTACGCTGATATTCGGCCGCCAGCTCAAGCCGCTGTATCTGAATGTCGAGCACGACACCCACGATATCTGGCCCGGTGTGCGCGCCTTCCATCAACGCGAGGGCTACACGCATGTCGTCATCCATCCGCTGGTCTTTGGTGCCCGCACGGTTGGGTTCTTCGTTCTGAGCTTCAGACGCCCGGCGCACGAGGTGCAGTACAGCGAGCTGCTCGTAGCGCTCGCGCAGCAGGCGACGCTGGCCGTTGAGCTGACTCGACTTGCGCATTCGGCGAAGGAAGCTGCGGTGCTCAAGGAGCGCACACGCATCGGCCAGGAGATCCACGATGGCCTCGCGCAGGCGTTCACGGGCATACTGATGCAACTGGGTGCCGCGGAGGAATTTCCCTCCTGCAAGAAGAAGAACTCGGAGCTGCTCACCATCCATTCGCGCATCCGCGATCTGGCGCGCGATGGCCTGTCGGAGGCCCGTCGCTCGGTCATGGCGCTGCGCCTGGATCAAACGCGCCGCGCCGGTCTGGACCTGGCCCTGCGACAGCTCGCGGAGCGGTCGACGGTGCCGGGCGGAGTGACGTGCACGTTCGAAGGCTTGGGGATCGCGACGGGCCTGCGTCCTGAGCACGAGCACGAGTTGCTGCGTATCGCCCAGGAATCCGTCAGCAACGCAGTGCGCCACGCGCACCCGCGCACCGTGAAGATCACGATGACGGACGAGCCTGCGCACTGGGTGCTGTCGGTAGCTGACGATGGCGTCGGCATGGAGAAGAAGCCGGAGCTGTATGCACAGGAAGGCTTCGGCCTCGCCAGCATGCGGCAACGCGCCGGAGCAATAGGAGGAGAGTGGCAGATCGAGAGTCAACCGGGCTCGGGCACGCGGGTGCGCGTGAGGTTGCCCAAGCGGAGAAACTGATGGTTGCGGTTCTGAGAAAGAAAATCCGGGTGATCCTTGCAGACGATCATCCGGTGGTGCGCGACGGGCTCGCGGCCATGGTCAACCAGCAACCGGACATGGAGGTCGTCGCGGAAGCCGGCGACGGTGAAGAGGCTATCGCGCTCTACGAGCAGCACCGTCCCGATGTCATGGTGCTCGATCTGCGCATGCCCAAGCGCGACGGCGTGGCCGTCGTGCAGCGGGTTCTCGAGATCCATCCCAAGGCCTGCCTGCTGATCATGACCACGTATGACGGCGATGAGGACATCTTCCAGTGCCTCAGCCCGGGCGCCAAGGGGTACCTGCTGAAGGATGCGCCGCGCACCGAGATCCTGTCTGC
Organism: uncultured Steroidobacteraceae bacterium; assembly: GCA_964563075.1. Lineage (GTDB taxonomy): Bacteria > Pseudomonadota > Gammaproteobacteria > Steroidobacterales > Steroidobacteraceae > 13-2-20CM-66-19. The sequence goes on from CAZLYG010000553.1 coordinate 3,295, forward strand.
CATCCGTGCGGTGAGCGAGGATCGGCCCTACACCTCATCGTCGGTGGCTGCCAAGGCGCTGCAGCGCATGGCGAAGCCGAGTCTCACGCAACGCGAGCTCGATGTGCTGCAGCTCGTCGCTCAAGGCCGCAGCAACAAGGATATCG
>CAZLYG010000554.1:0-3439 GCA_964563075.1 uncultured Steroidobacteraceae bacterium
GATCGTGTCGCTGTTCTGGCTGGGCATCCTGCTGGTGCTGACCTTCACGGACTACTTCAGCCGCGGGCTGGTGCCGTTCATGCCGGGCCACTGAGGCGGGACTGCCATGAGTGACTTCGCCGAGACGTACCGGCCGGTGACGGGGCTGGGGATGTCGTCGCTGGTGCTGGGGACCGTCGGGCTGATGCTGTTTTTCCTGCCGATCCTGGGCATCCCGATCAGCGTGCTGGGCCTGGCCTGCGGCCTGGTGGGCTTCGGGATCGCGCTGTTCCGGCCCCGGGTGAGCCTGCGCTGGGGCCTGGGCGGCATCGGCATGTCGGCGCTGGCGCTGGCTTCCCTGGCGTTGCGCGGTGAATTCGGGGGAACGCACTGGAGCGGATGGCGGGGACTGCTGGTTGAATCGGGCCGCACGGAGAACGGAGCTGGCAGCGCGGCGTCGGGGCAAGCGGCGCAGAGCCTCAGCAATGGGCGGCTGCAGAATCCTTGGGCCGGCGCATCGCGGGGCTCTTCCGGGCATCGCGACAAGGCAGCGCCTGCGACCGGAGGAGCGACTGTCGGGCCGGGCCTGCGAAGCGCGGCCGCGGCTCCAAATGCCGCCCGGGTCGGACTCGGCAGTGCTGCGGGCCTGACGGCGCTCGCGGCGAAGGCGCCTCTGCGGATCGGCACGTCCAGTACGGCTGAGTCGATAGCCACCACGATCGCGCAGAGCTTCCTGCGTGCAACTCGCGCGGCTCCGCCGCAGGTGTTGGTAGAGCCCGCCGACCAGCTGATCGCGAATCTGTGTGCGGGGGCGAAACTGGACGCCGCGGTACTGTCGCGCCGGATGACGCCCGCCGAGGCCGCCGACTGTGTGCGGCCAGGCATCGGCTCTGCGGTAGTGGAAGTGAAACTCGGCTTCCAGGCTATCGTTTTCGTGCGCAGCAAGCTGTACGGCCCTTTGCCTCTTACGGCGCGCGATCTCTACCTGGCCCTGTCCAAAACGGTACCCGATCCGGTCAATCCGACGGTCAAAGTGCCGAATCGCTACCAGAACTGGAACGACGTGGATCCCGCGCTGCCGCTGGATCGCATCCAGGTGTTCGGTCCGCCGCTCGCATCGGAGCAGGGGGAGACGCTGCGCGCGCTGCTGGAGTCCGGCTGCAGAACAGTGTTGGCGCAAGCGGCCTCGCAGAACGCTACGTCGCCCGCTGCTCGTGCCGCGGGTGTCGATGCTCCCGATGCCGATTGCGTGACAGTGCGGGACGATGGAGCTTACGTCGATGCGAGCGCGGACGCGCCTGCGCTTCTGCAGCAGAAGCTGGAGATGCTGCCGACCGCGATCGGCCTGTATGGCTTTGGCTTCATATCCAACCCGTTCGCCGGCGAGAATCTGGTCGCAAGCCCCATCGACGATGTTGAGCCTACGGAGCAGACAATTGCGAGTGGCTCATATGCGGGCGCGCGCCCGTTCTACCTGTACGTGAACAGGGATCGCGCCCGCACGACGACAGGCATGTTCAATTTCGTCGAGTACTGTCTGGGCGTGGCCAACGGGGCCTATACGCCCGCGGGGATCCGGATCCTGATCCCGCTGAGTTCCTCCGAAAGCGCCGCAGTTCGTGCCAACACGTCAGCGGCGCTCGGGTATCCAACAACAGGAGCGAGATGATGAGAACGCTGATATTCGCCTGCATGGCCTCGTGCCTGGCGGTCTGCGCGGGCGCCCAGCCCGCTTCCGAATCAACCTCTGCCACGGCGAGCACCGGCCGCAGCGGCGCGCCCGCCGACGGAATCCCGATCGCGCAGCTGATCGCCGCGGTCGCCAAGAGCAGCGGCAGGAGGTTCGTGCTCGATCCGCGCGTACGGGCAACCGTGAGCCTGGTGGGGATCAGCCCGTCCTCGGTGAGCTATTCCGAGCTGCTGACGATCCTGAGTGTGCACGGCTTTGTGGCGGGGGAACAGGACGGGTTGATGTTGGTGCTTCCCGATGCCAATGCGCGCACCATGCCCACACAGCCGTTGACGGAAAGGCAGACCAGGCCCGATTCCGAGATCGTCACCGACACGATGCTGGTAAAGAACGCCCCTGCCGCGCTGTTCGTCCCGATCATCCGACCCCTGATGCCGCAGAGTGCGCACTTTGCCGCCGACATCTGCAACAACACCCTGGTCATCGTCGACAGGTTCGCCAACGTGAAGCGAATCGAGGCCTTGGTGCGCCGCATGGATGTCGGTGAGCCTTTCAAAAGCCACTGCGATGGCAGGGAGTCGCCAACGTCACCGCGAGAGGCTGCGCCGGTAGGTAATCGCGAGCCTGCGTCGCCACCGCGCGAGGCCACGCCGCCACCGGGCAGGTAGTGGCGAACCACACTGGGCGGCCCGCGAGCTCGGGCCCACAAGCAATCGCGAGCCTGCGGCTCCGCCCGGCAAATAGTCGCAAGCGAACACGGCCCAACGCCCCACGCGGCCCAACGCGCCACGCGCCCCGACGTCCTCACAGCGGCCCACTGTTGTCCGACCTGCGGGCAGCGCGTCCATATCCACGACTCGGTGCGCGCGGGACTCGCCAAGCGGTGAGGCGACTGGCTACCATGAGACTTCAACGAATTTTCAGGAGTGGGCCAGATGCGCGTTGCGATGGGGATCCTGCTGCTCAGTCTGGCGGCATTGGGCACCGCCGCCGCGGCGGATTCGCCTCACGCAGCCGCGGCAAAGTCCTCGCCCCAAGGCGACACGTGGGCCTCCATCGCGAAGCTTCCGGACTGGAGCGGCGTGTGGGACTTCGATTACAGCGCCGGTGCGCCGGGCGGTGGCCTCGTGAGGCCGGCACCCCCGCATCTGACGCCGGAGTATGCAGCCAAGTACGCGGCATACAAGGAGCGACAGAAGCACGGCGAGGAGCAGAACACGCAGACAGCCAACTGCGTGCCGCCGGGCATGCCGCAGATCATGGCGCAGCCGTACCCCATCGAATTCCTGTTCACGCCCGGCAAGGTAACAGTGGCCATCGAGGCCTACAGCCAGATGCGCCGCATCTTCACCGATGGCCGCAAACACCCGGCTGACCCCGACCCGACGTTCCAGGGCCACTCCATCGGCCACTGGGAAGGCGACACGCTGGTGGTGGACACCGTCGCCTTCGTTCCCAACACTCTGATCGCTCCGGGGGTCGGCCACAGCGATCAGATGCGCATCCAGGAGCGGATTCGCAAGATTTCCGATGACGTCATGGAGATCAAGCAGACGATCGAGGACCCCAAGGTCCTCTCGGAGCCCTATGTGAGCGTCAAGCACTACCGCCGCCACAAGGACTGGGACATCGAGGAGTACATCTGCTCGCAGAACAACCATGACAGCGCCGACCCTGAAGGACGCGCCGGGTTCAAGATCGAGGAGTAGACGACCGTGAAAGCACTGATCCGTACCGCCTGCGCACTGCTGGCCCTTGCCGCCGGCGCCA
>CAZLYG010000555.1:0-3425 GCA_964563075.1 uncultured Steroidobacteraceae bacterium
AACGCGTAGCGATAAGTTCCACCGACGCGCAAGTCCGAATCGCACTCGAACAGCGACACTCCGCGCGACTGCGGTGCCCACCATCGCTTCAGGAGCTCCGGTTTCGTCCATGCGTCGAAGACGACGCGCGCCGGTCCATTGAAGCTGCGCTTCACGACCAGCTCGCGCTCGGACGTCCGCTCAACGGTTGTTCCAGCTTGCATCGCGCCCTCACTTGCTCTTGCGTGCCGTATCAGCCTGGCCGTTTTCCCTGAGCTCCTCCACCAGCACATCGAGCTGCTCGAAGCGCTCTTCCCAGATGCGCCGATAGCGGTCGAGCCAGCCCTGAAGTTGCCGCAGTGGCTGGGGGCGAAGCGTGTAGAGGCGCTGCTGCGCACGCCGCTCCGCGGCGACCAGTCCGACGTCCTTCAGGACCTTGAGGTGCTGGGAGACTTGCGATTGCCTCAGCTTCAGACGCTCACGAATGTCGTTCACGGGTCGGGGGCCCGCGCGCAGCAGCTCGAAGATGCGAAATCGATTCGGCTCGCCCAGCGCCGCGAAGATCTCAGGAGTCATGGCTTTATATTAACTATCGCGAATATTCGTGTCAACGAATTTTTGTGACAACACGGTCGTCGGCGCGAGGAGATCCGGCAGCGCCCTGGCGGTGGTCAGGGTTGCTCGAGCAAGCGGCAGCCGCGATCCAGAACGGCGTCTACCGTAGCGCCGCGCTCACCTGCAGGTGAGTCTAGCAGGTAGAACCCCGACCGGCCGTCGGCAAAATCGGCCCCGATGAGCGCCAGACTCTGGCTGCCCATCTCACTGCCGGGATCGCTCAGGCGCTGCGCGAGCCGCTTGAAAGGATCGGCGCTCGGCGGGTCCCCGACGAGACGTGTCGCGTAGTACCTGTGCCCCGCGAGCCAGAGAGGTTGCTGCGACCACTGGTCAGATATTTCCGCCGCATGCTCGCGCAGGGCGGCGCGCAGGTCAGGCTGCACGCAGTCAATATGGATATGCAGCTGGTTCTGCGAGCGTCTGCGGGAGTTGATGGCCAGTCCGGTCATATCGCGCGCCAGCCTGCGCCCCGCCCGCTCCTCGACGTAGCGACGCGCTTCCCAAGCCGCACGCCAGTAGTTGACCGCGCCCGGCTGCAGCAGGAGGGGAGACTCGATGCCGGTGATCCGGTCCGTCGGTATCAGCAGGAAGCGGGTGTTGCCGCGCAGATCCTTCAGGATGACGAAGCGGTCCGCCAGATCGACGAGCTGGCATTCCCCGGGGCTGCCGCGCGACTGCTGCGTCGGGACGCAATTGCCGTGCACGATCTTCCACAGGGAGTCGGGATCGGTGAGCGGATTGGCCCCAGCCCCGGTGAGCACTGCGCCCACCCCGAGCGCGAGAACTGCGGTTCCACGGAACCCCGCGTTGCCCATGGCATGTCCACCTTCTCACGGATTGCGATCCGCGGGAGCTTGCCACAGGCGGATGTCAACCATGCAACAGGCACCGCCCCAGGGACTGCGCACCGCCCTAGGGACTGCGAACCCGCTCGTAGTCCCAGATGGCATGACAGGCCAGATGCAGCCAATACAGCCGTTTGGCAGGGGTCGCGCCTGGCGCCACGAATTCCAACTCGTACTCGATCTCGCGTGCATTGATCAGAGCTGCGCAGAGCGCGCAGGTCTGGTCAGCACCGTAGCCGGCGAACATGTTATCCGGGGCACGGCGAGGCAACTCGCCGGCGGCGATCAGCTCGCGGGCGCGCCTGTGCAGGTGCTCATAGGAGATGCCCTTGCCAGCATCCTCGTCACCAGCCATCGGATGAGGTTCCTCGCAGCGACTGGCCGCGGACCCTAGCCAATAGCCACGCTCCAGTCGGTCCGGTAGCGGACACAGGCACAACTTTCGCTACAGGTCCTGCATGAAGCGAAATGGACGGTGGCGGGGAAACCTGCTACTCGACAGCATCGCAGCCGAGTGTGGCCTGGAAAGTTGGATCGAATCCGTCCAATTTCCGTCGGGCTACCAGATTGCCTCCCCGGGCGAGGCGCTCAAATACTTCTATTTCCCGCTTTCCGGAGTGCTGTCCACGATGGTGCACCTGCGCGAGGGCGCGGTCGCCGAGACACTCACTGTTGGTAATGAGGGCATGATCGGAGTGCCCATCTGGCTGGGAGTCACCGGCAGCCTGGAGTCCATCCTGCAGCGCGTGTCCGGGGAAATTCTGCGTATCCCGGCGCGCATCTTCTGCGATCAGATCACGGGTCATCGACAAACTGAACGGCTGCTGAAGCGGTTTACGGCCTACAGCCTGCATAGCCTGTCGCTAACGAGTCTGTGCTGCGCTCACCACGACGTTCAGCAGAAGATGGGGCGCTGGCTGCTCAACATCGCGGACCGCGTAAATTCCCTGTCGTTGAAAATTACGCACTCGCTGCTGGCGCACTTGCTCGGAGTGCGGCGCCAGTCGGTGACCGAAGTGGCGCGCCATATGCAGAACGCCGGCATCATTCGCTATCGACGCGGCGAGGTGCGGATTCTCGATCGCGCCAAACTCGAGGAGCTGACTTGCGAATGCTATGACGAGATGAACACGGTTTATGACCAGCTGGTGCGGGCCGCCCTGTAGGGCGCGGGCCACGCTGTAAGGTCGCGGGCCGCGCTGGAGGGGTCGTCGCGCCCGCCCCGCCCGGTCTCCCCCGCACAGACAGCCCCGCACGCCGGAAAACACGGGTCACCCTGCCGCGCCCTCCAGATAGCGCAGCAAGGCGACTTCCTCGCGAGACAGCCCGGCGCGCTCGTTGGCTGCGGCCGAGACTTTCTTCCAGCGCGCGAGCTTCTCCTCTTCGAGAAACCCGGCCAGCACGGCCGGGTGGATGTAACACTTGCGGCAGATGGCAGCGGTATTACCCAGCTGCCGGGCGACGTCCTTGACACAGCTCGCACAGGCTGCCTTGGCTGCCGCAACGGACTCGATGGCGGGATAGTCATCCAGTTGATGCGCCGCGAGCAGCGTCCCGGCCCAGGTTCGAAAATCCTTCGCAGTGAAATCCTCGGCCGAGATTTCCCGCAGATAGCCGTTCACGTCGGCCGAGTCGATGGGCTGCGGCTCGCCGTTCTCATCGAGATACTGGAACAGATCCTGCCCCGGCAGATCCTGACAGCTCTTGACGAGGCGGGCGAGGCGGCGGTTTGCCAGAGTGATCTGGTGCTCCTTGCCGCTCTTGCCGCGGAAGCGGAATCGGATCGTGCCGCCTTCTATCTTCACGTGCCGGTCCCGCAGAGTGGTCAGTCCGAAGGACTTGTTCGCGCGTGCGTACTCCTCGTTGCCGACCCTGATGAAGGTCGTCTCGAGAAGACGCGTGACGATCGCGAGGACCTTCTCGCGAGTCAGCTTCTGCAGCCGCAGATGCGCATCGACGCGTTCGCGGATTCTGGGCAAAGCGGCC
>CAZLYG010000556.1:0-3396 GCA_964563075.1 uncultured Steroidobacteraceae bacterium
CGTTTCAGCCAGCAAACGGCGTTGCGGCCCAGCGGCACGACGCGCGGCCGACCGCCCTTAGTGTGGTTCAGCTGCATCGTGCCGTGCTTCAAATCCAGGTCACCGTGGACAACGCGCTCCAGCTCCCCGACTCGAAGACCAGTGGCGTATAACACTTCTAGCAACGCACGGTCGCGGATCCCTAACGGCCGCGAGACGTCCGGTGCAGCCAGCAGCCGCTTCATTTCGCGAAGGGTGAGCACCGGTCGTGGCAGGCTTTGCCTCCGACTGATCTCCTGGATGCCTTCGCTAGGGTCCAGCAGCAGGTGGCCCTGAGCGACAAGGTAGCCGTACAAGCGCTTGACGGCTCGAATACGCAGCGCCTGTGTCTCGCGACTGATGGGCTCACTGCGAACATCAGCCTGGTAAGCCAGCAGACGCGCTCGCGTGACTGTTCGCAGATCGTCCAGTCGCTTGCGGCGCAGCCACGCACCGAACCTTCGCAGCTGATCTGAGTAGAGATGGATGGTGGCCGGGCCGTAGCCATCCAAGCGCAGATGTGCCAGCAGGTCGATCACGCCCTCATCGAAAGTCATACCCCTCTCCCTCGGTGTAGGTAACTTTCAGCGCGCGCACGAAGCACGAGCAGATCGCAGCCAACCCCTTGTTCCCGCTCGCCAAACTGACCTTGCGGAGCTTCCCCACGAAGCAGCCTCGAAGTGCCCTCGGAGTTGAGGCCGCAGACCACGCAGTTCATACCGGCTCCCGTAGCTGGTCCGGGTCCGTCAACACCAGGCCGCCACTGTCCGTGTCGGTGCCGTCGCCGACGAGCTCGTAAAGGTATTCCTTGCCCCACGCCCCGCTCCGGGCCTTCAGATATTCGAGCTGCTCTAGCTCCCGGATGTGTGTGCGGACTTGCCAGTCACTCCAGCCGATGCCCTCTCGCACAGCGCGGCGGGCGAATACGTACTCGCCCGGCGCGACGTTCTGTGCAGCGCAATGATCCCTCACGGCCTTGTGGATGTGACTGAGCAGCGTGCGGGCGGACGCTGAGAGTTCGGATGCGGACTGCGCCAGCACCGTTTCCGCAATCGCGTTCGCCGCACGAATGTCCTCCCGTGTGACCTCAACGTACCGCAGCACCTGTTCGCCGTGCAGATGCTCTTTGACGGGCCGCTGATGCTGATGCAGGAACGCGATGGCCTTGATCAGCATGAGGTATTTCTTGTGATCCCGCCGCGCTCGCAGGGAGTGCGCCGGAAAGCGCAACTGCGGCGCGTAAGGGTTGATCACCGCCAGCGGCTCGAGCAACCGCTGGGCGGCCTGATGCTGCCGAATCAGGGCATCGCATTCGAGCTTGCGCAGGTAGCCCGCGAGCGTGTCCGCCTCGCGCTGGCGCTCGAAGATGCGCTCGGTCATGGCGCTCGATTCGTCGATGCTGACGGTGAGGAAACGCGACGCCGTTTCCTCATCCAGCGTTGCGGATGTCGTGGTCAGCATCACCGCCACTGGACCGTGCACCACATACTGCTCGGTCTTCATCTTTCCGCTGACCGAGTCCTTGGCGGTCGTGGCGATCGCCAGTTGCTTGGACGACTGCAAGGCGCGCAAGGAGTACGCGGCGCCGCCCAATCCTTCCGCTTCCTCCAGGGCCAGCACTTTGTGCGCAAGCGCTTGCGGGTTCTGGTAGTACAGCGCCTGATCCGTCATCCGCGTGTACGTCACTTTGTCCTCGTCCGGCACCAGGGATAGGACGGCGTTCTGCAGCGTTGACTTTCCGGCCGCGGAGCGTGATTGAATCAGCAGCGACAGCGGTTCATCCAGCTTGCGGGATACAGCAGCGAGGTAGCTCAGGCGCTTGTTCAGACCCTCGCCGGCGATGCCGAGGGTAGTCAGGTCACATTCGATCCGCTCCAAGAGCTTGGGCTCCCGCAGCAGCGCGAGCCCTGACTCCCGTTCACGCTCGGTCAGGCTGATCCGCGGCGCAGTCCCATCGCTCTCCCGCGGGGTCCAGGCTTCAACCTGCTCCACGACGCGCTCAAGATCGGCTTTGATCTTTGACACTTCCTCGCCGAACAACTTCGCGCACCCATCCGCGAAGGTGTCGCGCGAGCGGGAGCTGTAGAGGTCGAGCGTATGCAGCTCGAAGCCCTTCTCTGAGTCCCCGCTCGCCTTGATGGTCGCCTTCAATTGGGTGCCTTGACGGCTGAAGGCTTTGACTTCGTATCGCCGGTGTCCCTGCTGCAGGATCAGACCCTGTGCGGTGTGCCGGCAGTCTGCCGAGTCCTGCGGCTTCACGGCCGAAGCGCGCGGCAGGAGCTTCCGGAAGGCGCCAATCTCGTGGTGGTCGAGATAGCTGTTCAGATCCTCGCCGTCCGGTAGCACCGCCACGTCGACGGGTATGTGCAACGCCGCGAGCTGCCGCTCGATCACTTGCGTCGACTCCCCGCCGCGGAAGCACAAAGTGACGCCCTTGATGGAGCACTGGCCGAGCAGGGTCAGCTGATCCTCGTTCAACCCGCCCTGACCGACCCGAGGCAGAACGTCCGCCATGCCGCGATCTACGAGGGTGAGGGCGTCCAGGATGGAGCCGGTGACCAGCAGGCGCGATGCGCGACGAGCGGCCTGCGCGTTCCACACGCCGCGAGCTTCAGTAGCCACGTGGACGTGAGCGGCCGGCCCGTCGGCGATCCTTCGACCATAGAAGCCCGTCAGGGCGCCGGTTCCATCGAACAGCGGAAACACGACGCACCCGGTGAGCACTTCCCCATTACGGCCGTTCAACACACCGAGCTGGCGGAACAGGCCCAGGCTCTCCGCGTCCTGCGGCAGTGCTTGCAGCAGAGAGCCGTCGGCATACCCGAGGCGATAGTCCCGAAACAGCGAAACGTTCCTGATGCCGCGCTCTTTGATCAGATATTGCTGGCCTTCCGGGCGATCGAGGAAGCGTTGGTGATAGAAGGCCGCCACACGCTCCAGGAGCTTGACGCGACGCACCGCCGACAAGCGCGTTGATTCCTCCGCCTTTGCTGCCTTCGCCACAGAGTCGTCCTCAGATTCCAGAGAAGTCTGAGGTGCGATATTACTCTTACTAAGAGTATTTTCAACTCTTAGTAAGAGGTCAGTTATGCTCATGGTTTCATCCTGATGAGGGGGCACGGTGACGGGGGACGAGGAAGGCTTCTACAAGGCGCTCGGTGAGCGCATCGCCGATTTGCGCCGCGAGCGCAACATGACGCAGCAGCAGCTGGCCGATGCACTCGGACTGTCGCAGAAGACTGTCGGGCACTACGAGGTCGGGCGCATCCGGCTGCAGGTGTCGATGCTGCCGGACTTGGCGGACTGTCTGGGCGTTTCGGTCTCCGGCCTGCTCGATCCTCTGCGCAAGAGCCTTGCCAAGCGCAGGCGGTCGCGGCA
>CAZLYG010000557.1:0-3392 GCA_964563075.1 uncultured Steroidobacteraceae bacterium
CCGCATCATCGCCATCGACCTGGCGTAGCCTGCCGCCGCTGACTGGAACACCATCGTGCCCGAGCAGCGCGACACGCTGGACTCCGTGACGCTCGTGGGAGGTCAGCTGATAGCGGCGTACCTGAAGGACGCGCACAGCGCGGTCCGGCGCTTCTCTCCGGATGGCCGGCCCGCAGGCGAGGTGCAGCTGGAGGGGCTCGGAACGGCGTCCGGCTTCCAGGGCCGGCTGGAGGATTCCGACACCTACTACACCTACGACACGTTCACTACTCCGCCCAGCGTGTATCGCCTGGACCTGCGCAGCGGCACCAGCACTCTGTGGCATCAGCCGCACCTGCAGGGTTTCGTCGCTTCCGATTACCAGGCACACCAGGTGTTCTACAGGAGCAAGGACGGCACGCAGGTGCCGATGTTCATCGTGGCGCGCAAGGGCACGAAGCTCGATGGCTCCAATCCCACGATTCTCTACGGCTACGGCGGATTCAACATCTCGGAGGAGCCGGCGTTCTCGCCTTCGGTGGCCGGGTGGCTGGAGATGAATGGTGTGTTCGCGCTCGCCAACATCCGCGGCGGCGGAGAATATGGCCGCGCGTGGCACGAGGCGGGCATGAAGACCCACAAGCAGAATGTGTTCGATGACTTCGCCGCGGCGGCGGAGTACCTGATCGCCCGCAAGTGGACCAGTCCGCGCCGTCTGGCCATCCGCGGCGGCTCCAATGGCGGACTTCTGGTCGGGGCCACCGTGGAGCAGCACCCGGAGCTGTTTGCCGCAGCCGTGCCTCAGGTGGGTGTCATGGACATGCTGCGCTTTCGCGATTTTACGGTGGGCAAGGGTTGGGAGTCGGATTACGGGTCCGTCGACAACCCGGATGAGTTTGCGGCCATGCTGCGCTACTCACCGGTGCAGAACGTCAAGCCCAACGTCAGCTACCCGCCGATTCTGGTCACCACGGCAGACCACGACGACCGGGTGTTCCCCGCTCACAGCTTCAAGTTCACGGCGGCACTGCAGCATGATGACCCACACGGCAACCCGATCCTGCTGCGGGTCGATACGCGCGCCGGTCATGGCTCGGGCAAGCCCACCGCGAAGCAGATCGAGGAGATGGCTGACATCTACGCCTTCATCCGCAACGCGATGGGGCTGCCTTCATCCGGCTGAAGCCCAGTTGAGATAGGTGGGGACCCGGCGCTGACACTCCGAGGCGACCGGGTCGGATAATTTCCACGGCCGCGGCAGCGCAAAATTGCGTGCAATTCTTACAAGCCGCTCGCTTCCGGGACCGACCGGATCGTCGGAAAGCGTCCATTGCCGCAGGAATTCCGCGCGTGCCGCCAGCGCGGAGCGCAGGGAAGCCCGGTAGGGAGTGCCTGCAACGGCCGCTCTTCCGAGCTTCGCGTCCAATTCGGCATCCATGACGAGCTCTCGCAGGCACGCTTCAGGCAGTGGAGTCCTTATCCCGCGCGCCTCCAGCTCCTCTTTCAGCCAGCGAGTCGCGATTCCCAACGCCGGAATGGCATACCGGACGGTGCAGTCGACGAGATTCATTACAAGTCTCCCGCTCACTTGTAGGTGGTGCGGCGCGCGCCCCGTGGCTTTACCCGGGACTTATGTCGCTCGATGCGTAGGCGCAACAGTTACCGCACGGAAGGCTGTGCACGGGGCGTGCCAACCGCACTCACGAGTCCTGTCAGCACGGTGGCGAGCTTGTGCGCGGAGGGCGTCTCAGTGCTCCGTGCGCGCCACGCGACGAAACCGTCGGGGCGGATCAGGACACAGCCGGAGGAGCCGATGCCAAGGGCCGAGGGGAGCTGGCCCTGCGGATCGCTCAATCCATCGCTTCCCGGGAGGAAGCATTCGAGCGGAATCCCGGATTCGGCGGCGGCGACACGCCCGCAATGACACCATTCCTGGGCCGTGGGGCCTCCCAGCAAGGTGAACCCGGTTCCAAACAGATCGAGCGTCGAGAGGCGCGTCCCATCGCGCTCCAGCCAGACATGCGGAGCGCGAGTCCCGGGCCTGCCATGCGACTCGCGGGGGTTCAGATGCAACGCACCGTCATCGGGCTCGCTCGCATCGATCGCGGAGGATCTATACACGTAGCCCAGCTCAATATTCAGATCCTGTACGAGGGGCGCAGTACCGGCCGGCTGCAGATGCGGATCGGTACGCACGACATACCGCGTGTACGCCTGTTCGACGGTGAGAGCTGCAGGCGGCTCGCGCTCGGCAGCGTAGGTGTCGAGCAGCTGTGGGTGCGCACGACCCGACAGCACGAGCGCGAGCTTCCACGCAAGATTGTGTGCGTCCTGAACGCCGGTGTTGCCGCCAAACCCCCCGTTGGGCGGCATGACGTGAGCGGCGTCGCCAGCGATGAACACCCGGCCCACCCTGAACGTTGTGGCGACATCGGCGCAGGCATTCCAGTGCATCACATTTTCCACCGTGACTGGAATCCTGGCCCCCAGCGCCGTATGCACGAACTGGATGGCACGCTCCTCGGAAAGACCCGCAGACAGGTCGGTGTCGGGCCGATCCGGAGGTCCGGCGGTGTTGACGACCAGGAAGGCGCTCTCGAAGGGTTTCTCGAAGCGGAAAAATCCGCGTAGCTGCGTGTTGTTGACGTAGACGACCGCCCATTTCCTGTCGGCGAGAAAGGGCTGCAGATTGGCGCGAAAGTAGATCGTCACGCTCTTTGAGAACGTCCCGCGGCCACGGACGCCGACACCCAGCTGTTCCCGGATGCGGCTGTGAGCGCCGTCCGCTGCAATCACATACCGGGACCGAACGATCGTGGCCTCGCCACTGTCGCGATGCCGCAGTTGGGTGGTGACTCCGTCCGCGTCCTGCTGTACTGAAATGACTTCCGTCGCGAAGCGAAACTCGGCGCCCAGCTCGAGCGCGCGTTGCTTGAGCAACGGTTCGAGCGCGTTCTGTGACAGAAACACGCGTTCGCAGGGGCTGACATCGCGAATACCGTGGTTGAGGTCGGCGATGAACTCCGTCGTCACGCCTCCCGCCAGGGTCTCGACGGCCACAACGCCGCCATTGGGAACGAATTGCTCCGCAGAGCGATCGCAGATGAGACGTTCCAGGCCCACTGCACGGAAGAGTTCCATGGTTCGCTGCGTAGCCTGAGCAGCGCGCGGGTGAATTGCCGTGCCGCGATGATATTCGACGGCGAGGGAGCGAACGCCATGCTGCGCCAGGAACAGCGCCGCAGACATCCCTACGAGGCTGCCGCCGACGATGAGTACAGGGACTTCGATGTCGCTCATTTTGCAGCCGGACTCGGCGGACGCAGAGACTCGATCAGACCCGGAGTCGACTTCGCCGGAGTCGCGGCCAGGATCGCCTCGTGTCGGGCCAGCATCGCTGAGCGCCAGTCCCC
>CAZLYG010000558.1:0-3373 GCA_964563075.1 uncultured Steroidobacteraceae bacterium
CATCATCCATACGACAGCTTTGTCTATCATGGAGATGCTCACGGCTCGAAGGAGGGGCTCGACAGTTTGACCAAGGCGCTCGAGCAGCAAACGATCAACCTGATCAGGAGCGCCTTGAGTGGGAACGCGTGTGCGTGCACACAATAGGCTCGTTCTCGTTGCAGTGCTGCTGATGCCGGAAGCGGCGTCCGCCCATGATTTCCGTTCGCTCGGCTATGCCGTTGCCGGCTTTTTTGCTGTTCACGCCGTCGGACTGATCCCGTGGTGGCGAGTCTGGCGACCGTCGGCAAAGACCATATACGTTCTTGCGTTCCCGATCGTGCTCGTGCTGGGCTTTTGGCTGGTTAACACGTTTCCGATTCTCGACGCGCTCGGCGTGCTCGTTGCAATCTGGTGTGTGCCGGCACTGGCATCCATCGGCACCTGGGTTTATCGAAGGTACAGGAGTCACGCCGAACCGATATGACTGGGGTGGAACGCGAAGCGAAGTCCTGGAAGTGCTGGGTGTGGGTCGGCGGCCTTGGAGTCCTTCTCGGCCTGTTCCTCTCGGCTACCTTTGCTCAGGGCCTGCGAGCTCAGACGTTCACTCTCCCGGAACACGGCGCTCTGACGCTCCGGATTCCTGAGCAATGGCACTCTGAGCTACGCCAAACGCCTGGTAATCTTCCTCCGACTCTTGCGATGCGCCAATCCTCCGGTATGCCGTTCAGCGTTCTGGTGACGGTGGTATGGGCACTCCGAGCGGGTACGCAGGTGCCGAATACGGCTGATATTCGCCGTGAGGTGGTCTCTGCATCCGTGGATGCCGCGCAGCACTCCGTCGAAAGGGCACTTCCCTTGCGGGACCTGCAGGGCTCACAAGCAGTTGGGTACTACTTCGCGGCGACGGATCGAAGCCCGGGCCCAGGTGATTTCAAGCATCTGACCCAAGGAATCGTTCATCTCAACACGATCAATCTTGCCTTCACAATTCTGACGAACGATGGCCAGGATTCTGTCGTTGACGCGGCCTTGGAGATGCTGCGCAGTGCCGTGCATGAACAAAGCGGCCGCTCGACAGATTGACACGTGCTTAGCCATTGAATGCCGGGGACCTGCGTGGTTGGATCGACGGCCGTAGAGTCTTCCTCGATTGCCCTCCGGTGTTCTTCCAATTTCTCGGTAGATGTAACTGGCAGGGCTGCGAAAGAGCTTGTGAGTGCGGTTGTATGCGCTACAGTGCCCTTGAGAGCCCTGGAAGTGGTCCGGGGTTCGAGCGCCCCTTCCTAGCCACGCTGACTCGAGATCACGGCATGACAGTACCAACCTCTGATACTCCAGAAACCAAGCTCAACCGCGCCCTGATATCCCACGAGGACATCGGCGAGGCACAGCAGTACCTGCGGCTGCTCGAACAGCTCGACCCGGCCAGCGATGCGGTCATGCAGCGCGCCCTGCTAACCGCCGCCGTGGTGGCCTACTCCCGGCCCTTTCGACGGAACCGTGGCGCCGACAAAGCGGCCCCATATCTGCCGGTGGACCTAGACCGCTGGTTCACGCCGGCGCAGCTCACCATGCACGAGAAGATTCTGGGCCTGCGCGACACGGCCGTCGCCCACTCTGACTACGCGGCGAAACCAGCCTCGCGCATAGCAGGCAATCTCGCGGGCTTTTCATTTTGGGGCACACGGTTCGACCTGCTACAGCAACAGCTCGACGTGACCGAGTGGCTGAAGATGTGCAACCAGCTTGTCGCGCACTGTTTCCAGAGCGCCCTCGGACACAACCGCGACTTGGAGTGCCTGCGGGACCCCTCGCTCGCGGGGCTGATTGCGCATCTACCGCCGTCAGTCTAGCGTGCTGTCTTCCTGCGAGGCGTCTCCTTTCCAACCGCTCGCAACGCGCTCCCTGACTATGGGGCTGCGCGCTGTACGCGCGAATGTTTGACGGCGATGCCGGTTATGATCCGCACCCTCCATTCTTGGCCGCCGCGCGCCGGCGCGAATCCGTTGCGTCTTGCGTCGTATCATGGTCCCACGCTCGCTGAGGGATTTGGCGATCTTCAGGGTCGACTTTCCCCCGGCGCGATGCGCCGTTCGGCGTCAGAAGGCTGGTCCCTAGCTGCCCCCTGGGCGCGCCTTTCACTCCACGACGCTGTTCCGCGGATCCTCAACAGCTCCGGCAGCCCTTCTGGAGGCTGAGGAAGCGGCTCGGGGCGAAGTGGCTGGCCGGACTCGACTCTTGCCCAGTACCCGCGGCCCGGTAGGGGAACCGCGGCACGTCGGCAGAGCTTTGCGAGCGCCACGTCAGATACGCCCAGGCGACCCGCGATCTCGCTGACAGGAGAGGTCCACACCAGCCGATACAGGTCTTCCCGCCTGAAGTAGTGACGATGACGCGCAACACAATTGCCTGCAGAGCGAGTCGGCGGATCGTCTGCCACCGGTAACAGCGTGTCTGCCGAAATTCCCGTGGGTGCTGTGCGCTCAAGCAGGTGCGGTGGAGTCAGGGCTAGCACCCGATTCCCGTGGCCCGTCAGAGCTTCTCGGCGCTGTTTCGTTTGAAAGTATGCGTAACCGGCCGTGGTCTTCGGATCGCGATGGTTCAAAACGTCTCCGATCAAATGCAGCGACTGGCCATCCTGTGCCAGCCACGAGCCAACAGTGCGCCTGAGATCGTGAATGCGGAGGTTCACGAGCCCGGCGCGTTTTAGAATCCGCTTGAAGGGCGTCCCGAGGCTTCGGAGGTGCTGCCCTTGGAGCTTGCCACAGATGATGTACGGATTTTCGGAAATGCGCGGGATGACCTTGAGACGTATCATTGCAGCCTCACTGATCGGCGCGAGCAGCGGCTCACCGTTTTTGGTTAGCCCGATGAACAGTGTCCCCATATCCCAGTCGACATCGGCCCATTTCGCCTTCAACAACTCGTTGCAGCGAAGTCCCATCAGAAGTAGGAGCCAGATACCGTGTCGAGCATAGTCGCTGTCTTCCGCTTCGAGCGCGTGCACGAAGCGCGGCATCTCGACGGTCGTGATAAAGCGCTTGCGCTTGTGTTCACGAAAACGGACGATTCCCGCGATCGGGCTGGAGTGATCCTTGGGCAGCAAGCCCGCTAGGCGGCCCCAGTTGAACATCTTTCCGACCACGATGAGCAAACGGTTCGCCGCGTAGGGATGCACCGGACCGAGCTCCGCGTGTATAGGCTCAATGTCCGCCGGGACGATGCTCACCGCGAGGCGTGACCCCAGCTTGGGCAAGATACGGCGGCGCAAGCAAGACTGGTCATCCTTCCAACATTTCTCTTTCTTCTTTTTCTTCGCGTGGTTCTCGATATAACCCTCGCAGAGCTCTTCGATAGTCTTTAACCGGCGTTCTACGTCCGTATCTGCCTG
>CAZLYG010000559.1:0-3369 GCA_964563075.1 uncultured Steroidobacteraceae bacterium
ATCAGCGCGTTGTAGGCGTAGTTGACGCCGTCGACCACGACACCGACGCTGGGGTCCTGCCCCTCGGTCTGTCCTTGCTTGCCAAACCCACGGATGGCCAGGCTGCTGGTGCGCTGATTGCCGATGTTCCACTGAATGTCTCCGAGCCGCTTCACGATTGCCGTGACATCGTAGGCATCCGTGTTGTCGAGCTCGGAGCCGGTGACCACCGAGATCGAGCTCGGGACATCCTGCAGCGGCTCGAGTCGATTGCGCGTATGGACGGTGATCTTGCCCAGGTCGGTCGTCTCCTGAGCCGCAGGGACCGTCGCCTGGGTGGCGGCCGGTGGGTCGTCCGCGACGGCAGTCGCTGCGTGCAGCGCCCCTATCACCAAGGCGACACCGCAGGGCGCCGCGGGCCTCGAAGGCCTCGGAGAGAGTCGGCGTCCAGTCGAGGTGTCAGAAAGAGGCATGATTCGAAAGTCTCCCGTCGTTGGTGTGCGCGAACGCAAACTAACAATGGAGATTCACGCCGTCTAATATCGATTCGGCGCTGTGGCTGACGGCCGGCTATGTGACTGGATTGTTACTGTGGAGGGAGCGGCTCGTACTGATCGCATGCGGCATGGGCGCCGCACAGTCTCTCGTGGCGCAGGCACAGCCCATCCTGCGCGAGCACCGATGCATTCGGCGAGCTGAGGCTCGTGAGTCCCGGGAGAGCTTGCGTCAGCGAAGCAGCATCCGTGCGGAAATGACTGCAGAGCTCGCAGCTGCGAACGCCTTCCACTACAGACTTGCCCAGTGTGCGCCGAACACGCAGACGGAGAGCACGTAGCCCAGAACCACGTTCACCACGACCCCGATGGTGAAGGCCAGAAACGGCCGCAAGCCGGCGCTCGCCAGCTCCTTGAAGCGGGTCGTGAGTCCGATGCTGAAGAAGCAGAAGATGAACGCCCAGGTGCGCAGGTCCTTGATCGGTGCAACCAGCGCCGGATTCACCTGCTTGTTGTAATCGGCAAGGGCATAGCCGCTGGTCACCCAGGTGATCAGCAGGGAGGCGATGAGGAAGCCGAGCACGAACTTCGGGAAGCGGCTCCAGATCTGCGCGATGTCCGGCTTCTGCTGCGGTCCGACGCGCTCCCATCGAGCCGTCGCAACTGCGGCCAGCACGAACGCCCAGATCCCGATCCATACGTCGCGGCCGATCACTTTCATGAGTGTGAAAGCTGTCAGCGCCTGGTCGCCGGTCCCGGTGATGCCGGGAACCGTGCCCGCCAGGTTGCCATACGCCTGGGCGGCCGCGGTACCGGCCGCGTCGGCGAATTCGGACGTGCCGATCCAGGCACCGGCCACGCCAGAGGGCAGCTGCAGGTAGCGGGCTATCAGCGGTAACACGAAAATCATCACGATCGCCCAGATGATCACGGTCGTGATCGCAATGGAGGCATCCTGCTTCTTGCCGCCCACGGCCCCTGAAACCGCGATGGCGGCCGATACGCCGCAGACTGCCCCACCGGCTCCGAGAGTAGCCGCGAATCGTCGGTCCAGGCCCAACCGCAGGGCGGCGGCGTAGACGACGAAGAATGTGACCAGCGAGACGATCGAGGCCTGGACGATGGCGACCGGGCCGGCCCACACGATCAGCGTGAAGGGCAACGTCGCCCCGAGCAGCACGATGCCGACTTTGATGTACAGCTCCACGCGAAAGCCCGTATCGAACCAGCGCGGCAGATTTGCGAAGTTCGCGATCAGCAGCCCCAGCAGGAGCGCCACGAGCGGGGGCTCCAGGTTGTAGCGATTGGCGTCGACCCACTGGCCGAGGGTGAAGATGAGGACGGAGATGACATATACGAAGGCAAAGGCGGGAATGAATTCCCGCGCCCGATAGCCGAGCGCCGTCACGGCGGCCGTAAACAGTGCCGCCCAGAGGACGAATTGTGCAAGATAACGCACGCCATTGCCGCTGAAGTGGCCCCTGAGCTCCGCGAAAGTTGCCCACTTCGCCGGCGTCACTGCGATCCATTTCACGCTCGCGCCGTTGGCAAACAGGATGAGCGCCACGGCGACTATTCCCAGCCCCAGCCAGATGGCCCACGCGTCTTCCTTGCGGAACAGCTCTCGCCAGCCCGAGGAAGGGGCGGGTGACCGGGTGACCTCGCCTGCCGTGCCGATGACCTCGCTCATGACCTGGCTCTCCCGTGTGCGGACGCCGATCCTAGCGGAGGCGGCAGTAACAATGCAGTTACAACGACATAGCTGAAGGTTTCCGTGGACATGACCTAAATTCATTGGTCGCTGCGAGGGGATGAACGCAGAATCGGCCGCCCGTTATCTCGACAGGAGCCCTACGAACAATGAAGAAGAAGATGTTGTTGCCGGCTATCCTCCTCACCGTGGCCGCCGCGGCCGCAAGCGCCCAGGACAATTCCGCATCGCAGGGCACGGCGGGGGCAGCGCACACCACCACCGACGCGGGCTTCAAAGCCCACGTCCTGAGCCGCTCGGAGTTGGATGAACTGTTGGCAAAGCCTGCCCACTTGCTGGTCATCGACGTGCGCCGACCGGATGAGATCACCTCCATCGGCGGGCTGCCTGTGTATTTGAGCGTACAGGTCAAGGATTTGGCGCGCAGCCTGGCGTGGATCCCGCGCGATCGCACCATCATCACCGTCTCCAACCATGCGAAGCGCGCCGGCGTCGCGGCCGACCTGCTGGCCGCCAAAGGCTTCAAAGTGGCAGGCGCGGTCGGCGTGCAAAACTACGAGCAACAGGGCGGAACGTTGACCAAGGTGCCGGTTCCCGCTCACCGCCAGGGCGGCACCCCCTCATCCTGAGGGCGCTGGGCAGGAGGATGCTGGCGGCCGCCTTACGACGGCTGGTAGATCTGATCGAACGTGCCGCCGTCGTCGAAGTGCTGCTTCTGGTTCTGCGGCCAGCCACCCAGGTCGGCGATCGTGACCAACTTCAGCTTGGGATACTGGGCGGCATACTTGGCGGCGATTTCGGAATCGCGCGGTCGGTAATAATTCCTGGCAACGATCTCCTGCCCTTCCTTGCTGTACAGATACCTCAGATATTCCTGGGCCACCTCGCGTGTGCCGCGGCGCAGCGCAACCTTGTCGACGACCGCCACCGGCGGCTCGGCCAGAATGCTGCTCGGCGGCAGGACGATCTGCACCTTGTCCGCGCCGACCTCCTTGATCGCGAGCAATGCCTCGTTCTCCCAGGCCAGCAGTACATCGCCGAGGCCCCGCTGTACGAACGTGGTCGTCGCCCCGCGCGCACCCGTATCCAACACCGGCACGTTCTTGTAGAGCTTGCGGATGAACTCCTTGGCGCTCGCCTCGGTCCCGCCGGGCTGTCGCAGCGCCCAGGCCCAGGCCGCCAGGT
>CAZLYG010000560.1:0-3354 GCA_964563075.1 uncultured Steroidobacteraceae bacterium
CTCATGTCCCGTAGACCGGAGGCTTTGCGTCCCCACCTTTCGGTGAGTGTGCCCTGTGAACGGCAGGTACTATGCATAGCGGTCACGGGGAGCGCAAGCCAAGAGAGTTGAATTCTGTGAAACGGAAGTACTTTCGCATCCTCGGCGCGGTGTTGGCGAGTGTGATGTTGGTCACACTTCTGGCCGGCTACGCCCTGGCATGCAGTTTCGTATACCTGGAGCCATCGCTCCCTTCCACGCAGGCGATGCGCAATGTCGAGATGCAGGTGCCTCTGCGGGTCTATTCGCGCACCGGCGGGCTGATCGCGCAGATCGGCGAGCAACGGCGCATCCCGGTCACCTACGATCAGATTCCCGAGGTGGTGAAACACGCGTTTCTCGCTGCGGAGGACGATCGTTTCTTCGAGCATCACGGCATCGACTACATCGGCGTGGTGCGCGCGGTGCTCGTCGATCTCGTGTCGGGCAACTCGAAGGCACAGGGCGCCAGCACCATCACGATGCAGGCGGCGCGCAACATGTTCCTGACACTGGACAAGACCTGGCGCCGCAAGCTGCAGGAGATGTTCGTCACCTACGAGATGGAGCACGAGTTCACCAAGCAGGAGATCTTCAGCCTCTATCTCAACAAGATCTTCTTCGGCCAGCGCGCCTACGGCGTGGCCGCGGCCGCCGAGACCTTCTTCGGCAAGACGCTCGATGAGCTCACCGTGGCGGAAGCCGCGACCATCGCCGGCGTGCCGAAGGCACCTTCCATCTACAACCCGATCGTCAACCCGCGGCTGTCGATGGGCAGGCGCACGTACGTGCTGCGTCGAATGCGCGAGCTGCGCTTCATCGACCCCGCGACAGCCGATGCTGCCAACGCAGAGCCCATGCACGCGCGCCAGCACTCCTTGCTGTACGACGTGGAGGCTCCATACGTCGCCGAGATGGCGCGCCTCGAGGTCCGTCAGAAGTTCGGCGCGGAAGCGGAGAACGAGGGATACAAGGTCTACACCACCATCGACGGCCGCCTGCAGGCGGATGCGGTGCGCGCGGTGCGCATCGGACTGATCGAGTACGACCGTCGGCACGGCTGGCGCGGCCCGGTCGGCCACGTCGACTCCCCCGAGAACGCCAATCCGGCGCAACTGGACGAAATGATCGACGAGTACAGCTCGGTAGGCGACCTGACACCCGCGATCGTCGTGTCGGTCGCTGACAAGAGCGTGCGCGTCTACGTGAAGTCACGGGGATTTGCGCAAATCGACTGGGACGGGCTGTCGTGGGCGCACAAAGCCCAGGGCGACACAGTGGGCCCGGCTCCGAAGAGCGCCAGCGAGATCGTGAGCCGCGGCGACGTCGTGTATGTGGTGATCGGCGCCGGCCCTGCGGCACAGCTCGGCCAGATACCTGAAGTACAGAGCGCTCTGGTTGCGCTCGACCCGAACGACGGTGGCATCGCCGCGCTCGTCGGCGGCTTCGACTACTTCAGCAACAAATACAACCGCGCAACGCAGGCGCGGCGCTTCCCTGGCTCGGGGTTCAAGCCGTTCCTGTACTCATCCGCGCTGGAGGATGGCTTCACGGCGGCCAGCGTGCTGCTGGATGCACCCTATGTGCAGGAAGGCGGCGAAGAGCCCTGGCGGCCCAAGGAAGACTCCGGTCACTTCGGCGGTCCGACCCGCTTGCGCGAGGCGCTGGTGCACTCTCTCAACATGGTCACGATCCGCCTGCTGCACAATGTAGGTGTTCCGTACGCTTCGGACTACGTCACGCGCTTTGGATTCGACAAGCGCGAGCTGCCGCAGAACATGACGTTGGCGCTGGGGACCGTGCCGGCGACGCCGCTGGAGGTGGCAACCGGCTACGCGGTGTTCGCCAACGGCGGCTACCGCGTGTATCCCTATTTCATCGATCGCATCGAGAACGCCAGCGGTCAGGTGGTGTGGCAGGCGAAGCCCAAGATCGCGTGCGATGAGTGCGCGCAACAGGTCAGCCTCGCGGACGTCCCGCTGAAGGGGGCTACGGAAGAGGACATTCTGCAGAGCGCGGATGCGGTGCGCGGTGGCCGCGGCTCTCTGCCTGCAGACCAGATCGCGCAGCGCGTCATCAGCCCGCAGAACGACTACATCATGACGGACATGATGGCGGACGTGATCAAACACGGCACCGGCCGGCGCGCCCTGGTGTTGGGTCGCTCCGATCTCGCCGGCAAGACCGGAACCAGCAACCAGGCGGTCGATACCTGGTTCAACGGCTTCACGCCTGGCCTGGAGACCACGGTGTGGGTCGGTTACGACCAGGAGCGGCCGCTCGGGGAACACGAGGAAGGCGCGAAGACGGCACTGCCCATCTGGATCCATTTCATGCGTGAAGCGCTCAAGGGCGTCCCCGAGTATCGCCGGCCCATGCCCGACGGCATCGTTCCGCTGCGCATCTCGCCCGAGACCGGCACACTGGTCAGCAACGAGAACCCGGACGGGATCACCGAGCTCTTCATGAGCGATCACCTGCCGGCAGCGACCGAGGCCAATTCGACGACGCCGGCCCGCGAGGGTCAGCCGGCGGCATCAGCGGAGACGATCTTCTAAGCGCACCGACACTGTTGAGTTGATCCGCCCTGGAGGACCTCTCGAGGTCCCCCGGGCGTGCCCCGCGACGCTCGAATCCGACTATGAACAAAAGAAATCCTTCCCGTACCGACAATCTGCGGCGGGCGCTGGCACAGGAAGCCGCTCGCATCATGGCCGAGCACGGCATCCGCGATTTCCTGGTGGCGAAGCGCAAGGCAGCCGAGCGGCTGGGCGTCGATGACGGCTCCGCCGTACTGCCGAAGAACGTGGAGATCGAGACCGCCCTGGCGGAGTACCAGCGCCTGTTCGGCGGCGAGACGCACGTGGAGACGCTGTACGCGCAGCGTCTGGCGGCACTGCATGCAATGCGCTACCTGCGCGAGTTCGAGCCGCGGCTCGTGGGCGGCGTGCTCAGCGGGACCGCCACCCAACATTCTGAGATTCAGCTACATCTGTTCGCCGATTATGCCGAGGCAGTGACCATGAAGCTCGTGGATGCCGGCATCCCGCATGAAGTGACGGAGCGGCGCGTGAAGATGAACTCGGAACGCGTCCTGGCGTGCCCCGGCCTGCGTTTCGAGATCGATGACGTCGCCGTCGAGGCGACGGTGTTTCCGACCGACGGCATCCGGCAGTCGCCCGTCAGCCCCGTGGACGGCAAGCCGATGCGCCGAGCGAATGCCTTCGAGGTCGAAGCGCTGCTGGACGCACCGTAGCAATTACTTCCGGTCCCGCATCTCCACGTAATCCCGACGGGTGGCACCGGTGTACAGCTGGCGCGGCCGGCCGATGCGCA
>CAZLYG010000561.1:0-3330 GCA_964563075.1 uncultured Steroidobacteraceae bacterium
GCCACCGCCGCTCACTTCGGCACGGCTCTTCTGCGCCTTCGTGCCCGAGCGGCCGGCATTGCGATAAGCCGTGACGACCTGGTGCACGAGAGCTTCGTTGAAACGACTGCCGAAAGCAGCTTCAGACACCTGAAGCTCCCCCGACCCGCCGACCAGTTTGAGTTTCGTGCTCATGAATTATTTCTTTCCGGCCTTCGCGGGATCCTTGGACGGCGCGTTGCCGATTTTCGCCGGTGCGATGGTCTTGCGTAGCGAGCGCCGCGCGGCCTTCAACGACGGGCGCACGATGACCTGGCCGCCCTCGGCGCCGGGAACTGCGCCGCGCACCAGCAGCAGATTGCGCTCGAGGTCCACCTCGATGACCTTCAGGTTCTCGGTCGTGCGGCGCACCACGCCCATATGACCGGACATGCGGCGGCCCTTGAACACGCGACCGGGGGTCTGACGTTGGCCGATGGAGCCTGGCGAGCGGTGCGACACCGAGACGCCGTGCGTCGCGGGCAGACCGCCGAAATTGTGGCGCTTCATCGTACCGGCGAAGCCCTTGCCGATGGTCGTGCCGGTGACGTCCACGGGCTCGCCAGCCTTGAACTGGTCGGCTTTCAGCTCGGCTCCGGTCTGCACTTCCGACTTATCGGCGGCGGCCAGGCGGAACTCGACGAGTGCCCTGCCCGGGGCCACCTTAGCCTTCGCGTAGTGCCCGTTGACCGACTTGGAGTACAGCTGCGGGCGACGCGCACCGAACGTGACCTGAACGGCGCGATAGCCGTCCTTGTCCTGCGTCTTCACCTGCGTGACGCGGTTCGGAAGAACCTCGATCACGGTGACCGGCACTGTCTCGCCGGCATCCGTGAAAACGCGCGTCATGCCTGCTTTGCGGCCGACGAGTCCGATAGCCATGATTGCCTGAACCTCATTCTCAACTGCGGGCGCGCTTCGACGGGCGCGACCGTATTCGCCTGCTCAGCGGCCTAAGGTATTGATCCACAGGAGATTAGGCGCGAAACGCACGACTGGCGGCGGCGTTCGCGATGCTCTCGAGTGGTCTTGGAGCTTTGCGGCACACACCGCCAGCTCCAACCTCGCCCGATGCCGCCATTTCCGGCGGCTCGCCGCGGTTTTCCCCTGAAATCAGGGGTCCGGGGCCCAAAAGGGCGCGCAGTATATAGGCGAGATGCCCCGCGGGCAACCCATCACGCGGGCTTGATGTTCGCGTTCAGCCGGAAGAGGTTGCCCGGGTCGTACTTCTGCTTGAGCTGCTGCAGGCGCACGTAGTTGCCACCATAGGTCCCACGCACACGCCTGTCGTCTGCGCCCGGGTCGGTGTTCACATAGAACCCGTCCGTAAACCTCTCGACGGCTGCCCATACGCCCCGCGCGGCCTTGATGTGGGACTGGTCCTCGCCGCGGTCCCGCCATTCGGTTTCGATGATCAGATTATGGGTGGCGCTGCGGCCCCAGTAGGCCGTCGCCTGCGGCGATACCCGGCTGACAGCGCCGCCCATTTGGGCCCATATCGCCACCATCATCTGAGAATCGGGGACCTCTTTGACGCCTCGGACCAGCTCGTCGAAAAACGCGGTGGGCGCGCCTTGCAGGAACCCGGTCTTGAGGTACTCCGGATGGCCGCCGCCTTTCCCCGGTACCGCAATAGGAGCCGTCCCGGCCGCTCCCTGTGCCTCCAGGTAGCTCATCGAGCGGATCTGATCGACGAGCGGCGTGCCGAGCTTGCGGAAGGGCTGCAGCAGACGCTCGCCTTCCTCGGGCTTACCGAGATAGGTCACGTCGAGCACTGCCACCTTTCCGGGATGTGGACTCTCCTGCGCCGTGAGGTTCACCAACTCGACCGCCAGCGTCAGGTCATCCGGTGCCCGTTCGCCCACCTCCGCGACCAGATCGAGCAGCTCACGGGCCTTGCTGAACGGATACGCGCGATCCCCATCCAGCACGTTTTCCTTCAGAGGGTGCAGCTTGTACTCGAAGGCGGTAACGACTCCGAAGTTGCCGCCGCCGCCGCGAACCGCCCAGAAGAGGTCCGCATTCTCGCTATCGCTGACCTGCAGGATCCGGCCATCCGCCGTGACGATCTCGACCGATTGCAGGTTGTCGCACGCGAGCCCGAGCCGGCGCATCATGCGTCCCATCCCGCCGCCCAAGGTCAGCCCTGCGATGCCCGTATCGGTGGCCGTCCCGAGCGTGGTCACCAGCCCCACTGCCTGCGTCTTCCGATCCAGCTCACCCAGCAGCACGCCCCCCTGTGCACGACCCAGACGGCGCTGGGTGTCCACTGTGATGGCTTTCATCGGCGTCAGGTCGATCATCAGGCCGCGGTCGCAGGCGGATTGCCCCGAGAGGCTATGGCCGCCGCCGCGCACTGCCGTCAGGAGATTGTGTGCCCGGGCAAACGTGACGGCTCGAGCGACATCTTCCGGACCCGCGCACTGCGCGATGAGCGCCGGATGACGATCGAACATCGGATTCCACAGCCTGCGTGCTATGTCGTAACCCTCATCCTGAGCCCGCAGCACCTGGCCTCGGAAGCTCTTGCGAAGGTCCTTTATGTCCGAGGCCGCAAGGGTGATGTGTTTGCCGTCGATCGTGACTGCGGGTATGGCTGCGGCAGAAGCGGTGTCGGCCCAGATTCGGGCGGCAGGCACGGCGGCCGTGGCGGCCGCGAGAGAGTGCACGAAGTGTCGGCGGTTGAGGATCATGCGGGCCCCCGGCGTTCTTGTTGCGCGCGCAAAATTATGCGGCAGCGGTGACCGCCGGGTCACCGCTTATTTGCGACTTGCTGGGGAGAGTCGCGGGGCCGCTCCGCCAGCGCCCCGCCGGAACCGGATCAGTTCAGTTTGATCTGCACGTCGACGCCGGCGGGAAGCTCGAGCTTCATGAGGGCGTCCACGGTCTTGTCGGTCGGGTTCAGGATGTCCATGAGGCGCTTGTGGGTGCGCAGCTCGAACTGATCCCGCGCGTCCTTGTCGGCGTGCGGGGAGACGAGCACCGTGAAGCGCTCCATCTTGGTCGGCAGCGGGACCGGCCCCCGCACCGTAGCGCCCGTGCGCTTGGCCGTCTCGACAATCTCGCGTGCGGAGCTGTCGATCAAGCGGTGGTCGAACGCTTTGAGGCGGATACGGATGTTCTGATTGGCCATGTTCAACTACTCCAGAGCCCGGACGCGCTTCTGGGCGTCCGTGGGGAAAAAAATTGATTACTTGATGATCTTGGCGACGACACCGGCGCCGACGGTCTTGCCACCCTCGCGGATCGCAAACCGCAGCCCCTCCTCCATCGCGATCGGGCTGATCAGCTCCACCGTGATCTTGATGTTGT
>CAZLYG010000562.1:0-3304 GCA_964563075.1 uncultured Steroidobacteraceae bacterium
GCAGAGCCCTGGTCGATGAGCTGAGCTGGGAAAGCGCGGTCTTCGATTCCGCATGGCGCCTGCAGGACGTGCAGGGGCGTGAAGGGGGCCTGCGCCGATTTCAACATCCGCGGCGTGGACTATGTCTCTACGAGCAATTCACCTTGCGCGTCGCGCAGCGCGCGGAGTTGAAATTGACCGTACTCGTGCCTGAGAACGTTGACGTATCTCCTTCGGGATAGCCATCCGCGCTCGGGTTGCTGCAATAATGCCGACATACCGGGTGTCTTGCGCTCAAGCGTCGTGGACCATCCCCTGCCCTTCGGCATTACCGCCGTATTCCTCAATGTGCTGCTCAGCCAGCTCGGTCTGCCGGTGCCCGTGGTTCCAACGCTCATCCTGGCCGGAGCGCTCGCCAACGACGGGAGGCTGTCTGGGAGCGCGCTATGCGCCGCGGCCATCGTGGCTTGCTTCCTCGGTGACACCGCGTGGTACCTCTCAGGAAGGCTGTACGGCAACCGCGTGATGAAGCTTTTGTGCCGCATTTCCCTGACCCCCGACTCGTGTGTGAGCCAGACCCAGACGCGCTTCGAGCGCTGGGGCAGCAATGCGCTCGTGGTGGCTAAGTTCGTGCCCGGGCTGTCCTTGATCGCCCCGCCGCTCGCCGGCGCGACGCGGATGGGCTTCGTTCAGTTCAGCGCACTGAGCGCAATTGGCTCGGTGGTGTGGGTCGGGTTGTTCGTCGCGGCGGGCATGCTGTTCGGGCCGCAGATCAACAAACTGCTGCCCCATATGCGCGCTCTGGGCGGTGCCGCGCTGCTGCTCATCGCCGCTTGCGCCGTGATCTACATCGCGTATCGATGGTGGGAGCGACGCCGGTTCTTCGCATTTCTGCGCATGGCGCGAATCACCGTCGAGGAGCTCTACCGCCTGTTGGATTCAGGCGCGGGTCCGGTAATCGTCGACGTGCGCTCGCAAACTGCACGTTCACTCGAGCCCCGGCGGATCCCGGGCGCCGTGCACCTGCCGATGCAGGACATGGAGCGTCACCTCAGGGAGCTGCCGCGCGACCGGGAGATCGTTCTGTACTGTACCTGCCCCAACGAGGCGTCCGCGGCCAAGGTGGCGAAGGCGCTGATCAGCCATGGATTCCGGCGCGTGCGTCCGTTGTACGGCGGCCTGGATGCCTGGATTGCCGCCGGCTATGCGGTGGAGAGGTACCCTGACGTCAACGTGATCATGAAAAAGCCGGCTCAGGAGCCCTCGCTCACCGGCTCGTAGGCCAGCGCATCGCGCAGCTCGCGCAGGCGCGGCGGCTTGCCGGCTTGCTCCGCGATGCCTTGAAATCGGACGTCGCAGTCCTGACACTTCCGCCATGGCGGTTAATGCGCTGCGTCAGTTCCTTGCTCGCGCCGAGCGGCTCTTCATCCTCACCGGCGCCGGGTGCAGCACCGATTCCGGCATTCCCGATTACCGCGACGGCGAGGGCGCGTGGAAGCGCGCGCAACCCGTCCTGTTCAGCGCGTTCATGAACGAGGCGCACACTCGCCAGCGCTACTGGGCACGCAGCCTGGCGGGGTGGCCCCGCATTCAACAGGCCCAACCGAACGGTGCACACCGAGCTCTCGCGCAGCTCGAACGCGAGGATCGTGTCGAAGCGCTGGTGACCCAGAACGTGGACCGGCTCCACCAGCTTGCCGGTAGCCGGGACGTGATCGACCTGCACGGCCGCCTGGATTGGGTACGCTGCATGAGCTGCGATCACCGCCTGCCGCGCGAAGTGATGCAGGCAGAGCTGCGGCGGCACAATCCCGCCTGGGCCGACCTCCACGCGCATAGGGCACCCGATGGTGATGCGGATCTCGAGGCTCGCGACTTTTCCGGCTTCCACGTACCGCCCTGCTCCGAGTGCGGCGGAATTCTGAAACCGGACGTCGTGTTCTTCGGCGAGAGCGTACCCCCTGAGCGCGTCACTGCCGCGATGGGTCACCTGGCACACGCCGATGCGGTTCTCGTGGTCGGCACCTCGCTCATGGTTTACTCCGGTTACCGGTTCGTGCACGCGGCGGCACAGAGTGGTAAGCCCATTGCCGCGGTCAATCTCGGGCGTACGCGCGCAGACCCGCTCCTGAGCCTCAAGGTGAGCGACTCATGCGCAGCCGCTCTGGCCTTCCTGTTGCCCGAGCCCTCGATCCTCCCCGCAACACTCGCTGCCACAATGGCTTGAACATGCTGCCATTCTCCATACTGGATCTTGCACCGGTTGCCGAGGGCGCCACACCCGCAGAGGCCTTGCGCAACTCGTTGCGGCTTGCGCAGAAAGCCGAAGAGCTCGGCTTCCGCCGCTTCTGGCTGGCCGAGCATCACGGCATGACCGGCATCGCCAGCGCAGCAACGGCGGTCGTCATCGGTTATGTCGCAGGCGGCACGCGAACCATCCGCGTGGGATCGGGAGGAGTCATGCTGCCCAATCACGCACCGCTGGTCGTGGCTGAGCAGTTTGGAACACTGGCCTCTTTGTACCCCGAGCGAATCGACCTGGGTCTGGGACGCGCACCGGGGACCGACCAGCTGACTGCGCGCGCTCTGCGGCGGGATCTGATGAGCCGTGCCGAAGACTTCGGACACGACATACAGGAGCTGCAGGCATACTTTGCTCCGGCAGTGCCCGGCCAGCGCATCCGCGCCGTCCCCGGCGAGGGGTTGAACGTGCCGATCTGGCTGTTGGGATCGAGTCTGTACGGCGCGCAGCTCGCGGCGATTCTCGGGTTGCCCTATGCGTTCGCCTCGCACTTCGCGCCCGACGAGATGATGCGCGCGCTGGAGGTGTACCGCAGCGGCTTCCGCAGCTCGGCGCAACTGGACCGGCCGTACGCCATGCTGACAGTCAACATCTTCGGCGCCGACACGGACCAGGAGGCGCGGCGCCAGTTCACCTCGTTACAACAGGCCTTCCTGAATCTCAGACGGGGACGGCCTGGACGCGTGCCGCCACCCATCGACGACATCGATACCTTCTGGACACCGGAAGAGAAGGCTGG
This sequence comes from uncultured Steroidobacteraceae bacterium, assembly GCA_964563075.1. GTDB lineage: Bacteria > Pseudomonadota > Gammaproteobacteria > Steroidobacterales > Steroidobacteraceae > 13-2-20CM-66-19. Next base: position 3,021 of record CAZLYG010000562.1, read on the forward strand.
TGTCGCGCATGCGCTGATGTACTCGTTCGTGGGCTCCGCAGACACCATCGAGCGGGACTTGCGCACGTTCCTGGCGCAGACCCGACCCGATGAGCTGATGGTCGCTGGTCACTTCCACGATCCCGCCGCCAGACTGCGCTCGCTGGAAGTCACCGCGGAGGTCCGCGACCGGATAGCGGGCTAGCGCTTCAGCTGGGATAGTTGCTGGGAAACACGATGCGAAACGTCGTTCCGCGGCCGCGTTGGGTTTGCAGCTCGATGCTGGCATCGAGCAGCTCACAGAG
>CAZLYG010000563.1:0-3284 GCA_964563075.1 uncultured Steroidobacteraceae bacterium
ACCGTCCAGCCCTTGGCGGCGTACTCCTTGGCGAATTCCAGCCCGATGCCCGAGTTCGCCCCCGTGATCAGCACCGTCTCGGCGCCGGCCGCCGCCGTTGCCAGTCCCATCGCCATTCCTGCCAGGAGCACACACATCAGGACTCGAGCAGCTGCGGCTGTGCGCATGACGACCCCCCGTCGCAAACGGTTGATTCTCCCATGATAGCGGCGAGCAGCGGGCCACGGTGAGCGTTTGCAGGAACGGAATTTCCCGCGCGACGGGGTCCAAGTCGCCCCGACCGGCGGTCTCTTGGGCAAAGGGGCGCGTACCGATCTCGACAACAACGACCACGAGGCGGATACGCGCGAGCGTTGGCCAGGTACAATACGGGCACGCGGCCCGGATCAAAGGTGTAACGATGGTTGGATTCAAGGGTGTAGTGCGCTCCAGCCTGCTCACTGTGGCGCTGGCGGCAATTGCGGGTGTGGCGTGCGCCGACACCGTGCTGATCACCGGGGCGAACTCGGGGATCGGCCTGGAGTTCGCCAAGGAATACGCCGCCAAAGGCTGGACGGTGATCGCGACCCACCGCCGCTCGACGACGCCCGAGACGCTCGCGAAGCTGCAGGAGGAGCACAAGAACGTGCGCATCGAGCGCCTCGACGTCACCAATCTCGACAACATCAACGAGCTGGCGGCGAAACTGAAGGATGTGCCCATCGACGTGCTGATCAACAATGCCGGTGTCTACAACGATCGCGCCAACTGCAAGGGGGACGACGAGAGCTGTCCCGGGGACTGGAACGTCGAGAGCTTCGGCAACATGAAGTACTCGCTGCTGGACACCATGATGGCCGTCAACATCAAGGGACCGCTGATGGTGTCGCAGGCGTTCTATCCCAACGTCAAGGCGAGCAAGCAGAAGAAGCTGATTGCGATCAGCTCCAGCAACGGCACGCTCACCGGCGAGAAGGAGCCGCGGCCGGGCGCCATCTTCTATCGGATGACCAAAGCCGCTCTCAACCGTGAGATGCAGATCGTGGCCGCCTCGACCCGCAAGGACGGCGTGACGGTCATCATGTTCAACCCCGGGCCGACGCTGACGGAGCACCAGGAGTATCTGGATGGCAAGTATGCCGGGATGCTGAAGACCTCGTTCACCGTCGAGAACATGATCAAGACCATCGACAAGGTGACGATCGCGGACACCGGGCATTTTCTGAGGTATGACGGCGTCACCGAGCCCTGGTAACGGAAGGATGACGATGAAAACCTGCAGAATCGTCGCGCTTGTCGTATTGCTCGGGCTCGCGGCGTGCGCCAGCACACCCGCTCCGAGCTCGCACGCGCAGGACCTGGCCGGGATCACCGCCTTCAACCAGCGTTATCTCAAGGCGATCAACGACGGCGATGCCGACACGCTGATCGCGCTGACGGTTCCGGATCACATCATGATGATGCCGAACCAGCCGATCATCTCCGGCAAGGAGCGGCTCGATGCCGCGAGCCGCCGCATGGCCGAGCAGTTCAACATCAACGAGACGTGGCAGCCGCTGGAAACGGTCATCGACGGCAGGCTGGCCTATCAGCGTGGCACCTTCAGCACGACCATCACCCCGAAGGCGGGCGGTCCATCCCGCACCACCGACGGGAAGTTTCTGCGCATCTACCGGCGCCAGGACGACGGGTCGTGGACGATGGTGATCGATTCCTTCAGCGGCGATAAGCCGCCGGAGACCCGCTGAGGCCCGTATGCGCTGAGGCCGGTATGGGCTGAGAGTGGTATGTGCTGAGGGCGGCATGCGCTGAGCCGGTACGCGCTGACGTCTTGGGGGGAAGCGTATGCATGTGCACCGCTGGGGGCGTTCGCCGCTTTTGCGATCTCTGCTGGCCGCGGCCATCGTGTTCAATTCGCCCGCCATCCTGGCGCAAGCGTTTGCCGAGGCTGCCACGGCGGGGGTCGACTACTCCAAAGCCGATAGGGTGCCCGGCATGTCGTGCGCAGCGATGGGCGCCTACAAGGCCAAGGACCTCCTCGCCATCCAGGCCGCAGTCATTCCGGCCGACGGCTCGGTCGGCGAGCACTGTCGGCTCACGGGGACGCTCGCTCCTGAGATTGCTTTCGAGGTGAGCCTGCCGGCCCGCTGGAACGGTCGTTTCTACATGATCGGTAACGGTGGACTGGCCGGGGAGTCGCTCGAGGACCCGTTTCGTACCGCGCAGCGCGACCGGGCGCTGCAGCTGGGCTTCGCATTCGCGCAGACCAACACCGGGCACGATGCACGCAAGGAGCCGGGCGGCACGTTCGTCCTCAGCAACACGCAGAAAATCATGGACTACGCGTACTGGGCCGTGCATGTAACGGCGACCACGGCGCAGGCGCTCACCGCACGCTACTACTCCAAGCCGATCACGCGCTCCTATTGGAACTCCTGCTCCAACGGCGGGCGCCAGGGCTTGATCGAGGCGCAACGCTATCCGCAGGACTTCGATGGCGTGGTGGTCAACGCGCCTTGGGTCGATCAGACCGGCTACACGGTGGGCTCCTTGTGGAACCAGAAGGCGGTGAGCGAGGCGCACCTCACACCCGGAAAGCTCGATCTGCTCGCGAAGCAGGTCATGGCGAAGTGCGATGCGCTGGATGGACTCGAGGATGGTCTCATTGATGACCCCCGCCGATGCCACTTTGACGCCCGCCGCGATGTTCCGGCGTGCCGGGCTGGAGCCGACACCGACGCTTGCCTGACCACGGCGCAGGCCGATGCAGTGATGAAGGTCTACAGCGGCCCGCAGAGTCATGGCCGCACGCTGTTTCCCGGCTACATGCCCGGAAGCGAGGCTGCGGTGCGCGGCCCGGCGGGGAAGCCGGCGAGCGCCTGGATGAACTTTATCGTCCCCTCACAGGCCGATCGCGCGCCGGCAGATTTCAACCTGGCCGACAACATCATGCGCTACCTGGTGTTCGTTCCGCCGCGACCGGACTATGACTACCGCACCTTCGATTTCGATCGCGACACGCACTTGCTGGACAAGTGGGGCAAGGAGGTGAACGCCACCGACACCGACCTCACGAAATTCCGCCGCCGCGGCGGCAAGCTCCTGATGACGTATGGCTGGGCGGACCAGGTGCTGCAGCCGCTTGCGGGCGTGAGCTACTACGAGCACGCCGTGGCCCGCAACGGGCCGGCAACCACCGACTTCTTCCGGCTGTTCATGGTGCCCGGCATGAATCACTGCAGCGGCGGGATCGGCACTGACCAGTTCGACCCGATGACGGCGATGATCGACTGGGTAGAGAAGGG
>CAZLYG010000564.1:0-3281 GCA_964563075.1 uncultured Steroidobacteraceae bacterium
GCTGCGCCGAGAGTGGGAGCCGCATGCCCACGAGCGGTGGGATCTACGGCTATGTTGAGGCGGCGCTGGGCCCTCTGCCTGGGTACGTCGCGGGCACCCTTCTGTGGGTCGGCGACATCCTCGCTATGGCCAGCGTCGCCGCCGCCCTCGCCGACGTCGCTGCCAGCCTGCTGCCCACGACCTTCGTAACGATCCTTCGCACGACTGTCATAGTAGTTGTCATTGGAGTTGTTGCAGCCGTGAATGTAGGCGGTGTGACACGCGGTGCGCGGCTCGTTACCGTTGCAACAGCGCTGAAGCTCTTGCCTCTGGCTGTTTTCATCGTGGCAGGTGCTACAGCTGTTCATGGAGCGAACTTCTCGACCCCGCCCGGCTGGAAACCCGGCGGGCTCGGACGCGCCGTCATCCTCGCGGCCTTCGCGCTTACCGGAATGGAGACCTCGTTGTGCGCGAGCGGCGAGGTCGCCCGACCAGCGCGCACAATCCCGCTCGCCCTCGCCATCGCGCTCGGATCAGTAACGCTCCTGTACGTCGCCATTCAGCTCATCGCGCAGGGGGTCCTCGGCTCCGATCTGACTCATTCGGTGGCGCCGCTGGCGGATACGATGGCTCGTTTGAGTCCGGGACTTCGCGTTCTGATGCTCGCCGGAACAGCGTTCGCCATGCTCGGCATGATCGCCGGTGACATTCTCGGCACACCGCGCATGCTGTTCGCGTTCGCCCGCGACGGCCTGCTCCCGCGTGCGCTCGGTCGCCTTCATCCGCGGACCCGCACGCCGTACGTCGCGATTCTCTCGTACGCGGCGCTCGCCATAGTCCTCGCGCTCACGGGATCGTTCGCCGAGCTCGCCGTGCTCTCGACGCTGGCGTGCGCTGGACTCTACATCGCCGCATGCATCGCAACATGGCTGCTGGCGCGCCGCGGCGTGGCGCTCGCCGGTACACCGCTCAACTTCCGGTGGCCCGGGGCGGCAGCGGCGGTCGGGGCGGGAAGCATGCTGCTGCTCATCGCGTTCGGCTCGCGTAGTGAGATCATGGGGCTGACTGCGCTGATCGCGGTCAGCGCGCTCGTCTATCTGGTGCAGACGCGAATCGTCGCAGCAACCAACCCGACGTGAGCTCGCCGCCAACGCCCGCCGGGTCGTTAGCGTGGCGGCCGGTAGAGAAGCACTGCGACCGCGACTGGAGTGCGCTAGCCACACTGCAGTAGCTGCGCAATCCTCGACAGCGAACGCGCCTCGGCCGCATTGGTCGCCGTTCGTCTCGGGTTCCAGCCACAGCGCATCGGCCTTGGCAGCGGGATCGGACGGATCCGCTCTGGGGCGCCAAATACGTTCATGGCGGTCGGACGACGCCAAACTAGTATAATCCTTACCTCAAGTAAGGAATCGCTATGGCATCCGCGACACTGACGAGCAAGGGCCAAGTCACGCTCCCGAAGAGCGTCCGGGAACGGCTGGGCATCGAGGCCGGCGACCGGCTGGAGTTCATAGAGTCCGAGCAGGGTTTCCTCGTGGTCGCCGCCACTCGCGATATCAGATCCCTGAAGGGAATTGTAGGGCGACCCAAGAAGCCAGTGACCATTGAGGACATGGACAGCGCCATCGAAAAGATGGGCCGGACGCCGTGATCGGCCTCGACACGAGCGTCGTCGTCCGCTACCTCACTCAAGACGATCCGAAGCAGTCACCGATTGCTACACGGCTGATGGAGAAGACGCTCAGCTCGGACGAGCCCGGCTTCATCTCGCTCGTCGTGCTGGCGGAAGTCATCGGGGTCCTGGTGTCGTTGTATTCTGTGGACAGGGCCGGTGTCGCGGAAATCGTCAGCGGACTACTGACCACCGCGCAACTTCGGGTCGAGTCGGCCGAGCTCGTGTGGCGCGCAAAGCGCAGGTACGGAGGATCGAAGGCGGATTTCAGTGACGCTCTGATCGCCGAATGCGCAGTTGCGGCCGGGTGCAAACGCGCCGTCACGTTCGATCGCACGGCCGCCGCGACCTCGGGCTTTGAGCTCTTGACTTGAAAGAACTCTGACCTGCGGACCCGCCGCTGGCGTCAGCGGGAGAGTTCTTCGACGGGAAGTGACTTCCTGCCCATTCAACAGGGGGACTCTGCGCACGGATATATATACTGAGCGGCGCGTTTGCTTGGAACGGCTGCCTTCAAGACGGCCGGCGAGGCTCTAGCTATGGCTTTCCCCATCGTCGCGATCGGCGCCTCCGCCGGCGGACTCGAAGCGGTGTCCGAACTGCTCGCGGCGCTCCCATCTCTGAGCGAAACAGCCTATGTGGTCATCCTGCATCTCGACCCTCATCACGTCAGTCTATTGGCGGAGCTGCTGGGGAAGAAGACTGCGATGCCCGTCGAGCAAATTCGCGAGGGCCTCGTCGTCGAGCCCGGGCGGGTCTATGTCATTCCACCGAACGCGAGCCTGACGCTCGCTGGGGATCGGTTTCACCTCACCCCGCGCCACGGTTCGGGGCCACATCACCCCGTAGATGCGTTCTTTACCTCGCTGGCAGAGGTTCGAGCCGACACCGCAATCGGCGTGGTCCTGTCGGGCGGGGATGCGGACGGATCACTCGGCCTACGAGCGATCAAACACGGCGGCGGCATCACCTTCGCCCAGACACCGCAATCGGCCCGTTTTCCGAGCATGCCGCAGCACGCCATCGAGACGGACTGCGTCGATTTCGTGCTGCCGCCCTACGAGATCGCCCAGGAGCTCACGCGCTTGGGTAACCACCCGTACCTGAGAGCAGGTCCGAACGCCCCTCCGGCACGGCAGGCTGAGTCTCAGGAAGCCTCCGCCTCGAAAGAGGAAGAGGCCCTCAGGCGAGTCTTTCGGCGCCTGCGCAATGCGCACGGCGTGGACTTCACTCACTACAAGCGCAGCACCCTGCACCGCCGCTTGGCGCGACGCATGGCGCTGCGCAGGCTCGAGGACCTCACCGACTACCTGGCGGTTCTCGAAGACAATCCAGCGGAAACCGCTGCGCTCCATCAGGACTTCCTGATTCGAGTGACCGGCTTCTTTCGCGATCCGGAGTCCTTTGACGGCCTGCGGGACCATGTCTTTCCGAGCGTGTGCGAGGGCCGCTCGCCGAAAGACCCCATCCGTATCTGGGTCCCCGGGTGTGCGACAGGAGAGGAGGTCTACTCGATCGCCATCGCGTTGGTGGAATACCTGGGCGAGCGGCTCTCGGGCGCCGGCATCCAGATATTCGGTACCGATGTCAGCGAGTCAGCGGTCGAGAAGGCACGCGCCGCGCGGTACCT
>CAZLYG010000565.1:0-3260 GCA_964563075.1 uncultured Steroidobacteraceae bacterium
GTCGCGATACGGCAAGAGGTCGGCGTCGCGGAGACCTGCGACCCGGAAGCACTCAAGAAACCAACGGCGACGATGCAACCATGGGCACCAGCGATGTCCCTCCAGAGGGCATTGAGGCGCTCGTACCACGCATTGAGTTGAGCGTCGTCGGCAGTTCCGAAGCTTGCCCCGGCGAGACGGAAGACCTGCAGGTAGTCCCCCAATTTCGTCTTGATGACGCTCTCGCACACATGCGCGCTGTAGGGAATCCGCTCGCCTGCAATCGACTCGCGTCGCAATGCGGAGCCACGGTTGACGTTCAGCATTTGGCCACCTCCGCAGGGTCGCGGCGGCCGGCACTGCGCCTCGTGCCGGAGTTACCAGGAAGGTCGAGCAGCAACGGGCTGTAGCTGCTGGCCTGCCAGAATCCAAGCGTTCCCATCAGGGCCGGGAGGCGCGTGCGGCACCACAGGAGCACGAGGTCAAAGAAGCGCGCGTCGCGCGCGCACAGGATCATGCATACCCCGTGAATGGGCGCGCAACACAAGAGAGTGAGAAGGTCCTTCGTCAGGAGAAACGCCTCCATCGTGAACACCATGTTGAACAGGATTGCTGAGTAAGTGACACCCCAGCGCATGGGTGGGCGCGTGGCGCCCACGAACAAGGGGTCGGTTGCACGCCTGACATTGAGGTTGTTCATGGCCGCTCCCTAGACGCCAAACATGCCGCGCACCCACGTCACGATCTGAGGCGCCCCGAAGGCAATCGCGATTCCCAGGATGGCGCCCAGACACCAACCCCAGGAAATTCGATTTGCCATGGCCATGCCGCCCAGCACCATGATCAGAATGATGGCCACGGGAGTCAGCCAGGCGAGAATGTTCGCCTGCAGCGCCGTGGCCCCGGTCAGGAAAGGAGACGCATCCTGCGACCACGCCTGTTCAGACATGAGCGCGAGCAGAACTGCGCCCGCAGAAGCTCGTCGGGACATGAGATTCTCCTTGGATTGATGCGGTCTACGCGCGGCATCCGAGCGTTGCGGCTAGAGACACCGCGCGCTTGCGACTTCGGACTTCGCCGGGCCCGGAGCTACGCTTCCGCGACTGCGAGGCGCGGGCCTTGTGGGAACTCGGTCCGCTGCGCGGCGTCGAGCTCCTCACGCTTGGTCTTGCCCGGCGCGCCGAACTTGAATCCGTCAACGACGAAGGAGTAGTCGTACTGCTTCTCTCCCTCGGCATCGACCCAGTTGTCCGCGCGGATCCGGCCTTCCAGGATCAGCTGGTCCCCCTTGCGGCAGGTCCGGGCCAGCGCCTCGGCCAGCATTCCGAATGCCACGAACCAGACGCCCGTGACGATTTCCCTCGTGGCGCCGTCGTGGTCCTTCCCCGCGTAGTCATTGCCGATGAGATGCAAGCGCGTGTAGGTCACGTCGCCTTTGGAGGCGACCTCAGGGGTATTGGCGAGATTGCCGACAGCGCGCAGTGAGAAGCTGTTCATGAACATGGCGATCCTCCTTGGATTCACAGGGTTGGATGTTCCGGACGCACGACAGTCTAGAGACGTGGCCGGGAAAGAGAATCGCCATTGGCTGCGCGTTCTCCCAGAAACACGGCTGTTTTGGGGCGCCCGCCGCCGTCGTGGTCAGCTAACGTCGCGCGAGCGCGTTGAATAAGGAGAGGGCGATGTCGGAATGGGAATCCGAGGGGGATCAGATACTACTGGAGGAATGTATCGACGAGCTCGATGCTGCGATCGGGAGCCTCGAGCGTTTTCCGTCGGTAGTGCTCGCATTCGCGCTGCGCGTGCATCTGGCCGCGCTGCTGCATGCTCTCGAGGTCAGCGGCCAGATCGGAGATCAGGAACTTCAGGAGTTCCTGTCCCGATTGCGGGACGCCGCGACGCCCCCGCCGCAAACAGACTGATGAGGATGTAGGCGACCATGGGCAGCGGTGGCAGCAGCGCCTGAGAACAGCCCGCCCCGCAACATCAACGCCGACCCCAGGTACGGGCCAATGACCGTCCCGAGGGAATTGAACGCCTGAGAGAAAGTGAGCCGGTAATGCGAGCGCTCCGGCGCACCCAATACGGCCACGAGCGGATTTGCCGCCACCTGCGCGGTTCGGTCGGCATGTGCCCCCAATGTACCCGCAAGCAGAGGCAGCTGACTCAGTACTGCACGTGCAGCCTGATTCCCCACACCGTCACGGGCCCCCGATCGCGGTTGTAACCGGGATCGCGGATGTATTGCACATCCGGGCCGAACTGCACGTAGTGCGCGAACTGGAAGCGATAGTAGCTCTCCAGAATTTCCTCCGGGCCGTAGTTGAGCCGCCCGTCGCCGAGCAGAAAGCCGATGCCGCCATCGGCCAGATACTGCCGATGAGGGCCTGACAGGCCGTTGATCGCCACGGCAACGGCGACGCGATCTTCCGGCCTCTTCCAACGGCCGCCGGCGAGCTGGCCCCCGACGCTGAGCGTTCGATCGACTTCGGTGAATGCGAAGCTCTCGGTCTTGCCGTCGTTCCATCCTGCGCGCGCGAACACACCGGTCTCACCGTCGTCAGCCAGCGGCTGCTCGAGGTTCAACCCGAATCCGACCTTGTGCCGCCCCTCACGGTCATCGGCGACGATGTCCGGCACGGTACCGGTCGCTTGCGCGATCGCCAGCGCGTCTTCGTAGACTCCCATGCGGGCGGTGTTGAGATACACGAGCCCGCGAATCACCGTGCTGTTCTCATCGGTGCCGGGCTTGTAAGTCAATTCCAGATTCTCGCCGCGTGCCTTGCGGACGGACGACTCGAGCTGCTGCTGATTGGCGCGCACCGGCATCTCGTACAGGCCATACTTGATCGACCACTGCGGACTGACGAATCCAACAACGACACCTTCGGTGTAACCCCGGGTGTCCGCGGCGAAGTCCCACGCGCCGTTATTCCAGAGCGACCAGTTCATGAACTGCGTGCGCGTAGAGCCTGCGTAGCGGTTCAAGTCGAAGTCGTCGTTGGCGGCCAGCACGCCCACCTTGATCTCGATCCGCGTGACCGGCTCCGGCCCGGGAAGCTGGTCCTGGGCACGCTCGGCCGGCTTCGCCGCTGCGGACCCGCCGAAGGGCAGCGGAATCAGGTAGCGAATGAATTTGCGGGCGATATAGAAGGGCTTGGGCAGATTGCCGGCGCCCTGGCGAATCACATCGCCATTGGTCAATCCGGCGAGCCCCTGTGCGCCGCTGACCCCCGCGCCCATGAACTTCTCGGTATCCAGATAGAGCTGCAGGTGATCGA
>CAZLYG010000566.1:0-3248 GCA_964563075.1 uncultured Steroidobacteraceae bacterium
ACGACTGGCCTTTGGCCATCGGGTTCTCCTTGTTCTCACAGCTTCTAATTGTTCGACGAAGGATCGCACAGGACATCCCTATCCACACGACCCGGCAAGCAAGCTCCGTACCCTCGCTCGAGCGAGCGAGGAGCGACACACACGGGGTGGGATCTTATCATGCGCCCCGAATCAAAGCCCAAGCTCTCGGAGGCGCGTCATAACGTCGCGGTTCCACGACGTTTCGGCGCCCGCGGTGTCCGGGTCCACCCACTGCAGCGAGCGTTCCGAGCGGATCCAGGTGAGCTGCCGCTTGGCCAGTTGGCGCGTGGCGGCGACAGCCTGCCGCGCAGCCTCCTCCAGACTCAGCTCACCCTCCAGATGCGACCACAGCTGCCTGTAGCCCACCGCGCGCAGGGCCGGCAGCCTGGCGTTCAGATCAGGCCGCGCGCGCAGCGCACGCACCTCATCCAGGAAGCCAGCGGCCAGCATTGAGTAAAATCGCCGCTCCAGGCGCTCATGCAGATGCTGCCGCTCGCCGGGTACGAGTGCCCATTGCCAGAGCAGGTTACCGGCGAGCGGACTGACCGTGCCCTTCTGCAGGTCCGACAGGGGACGTCCCGTGGTGTAGCAAACCTCCAGCGCCCGTTGGATCCGCTGGGGGTCATTGGGGCTGATCCGCAGCGCCGCCTCCGGATCCAGCCTGGCGAGCTCCGCGTGGAGCGCGGGCCAGCCCGAGCGCGCAGCCCGGGCGTCGATCTCCCGCCGCTGCTCTGCCGAAGCCTGAGGTAGCGGCGCCAATCCGCGCAGAAGTGCACGGAAATAGAGCATCGTGCCGCCGACCAGCAGCGGCACGCAGCCTCGATCCTGAATGTCCCGAATGTGCTCGAGCGCGTCGGTCACGAAGCGTCCGGCCGAATAGCTCTCGGCCGGGTCGCATATATCGATGAGATGGTGCGCAACCCGCGAGCGCTCCGCAGCTGAGGGTTTTGCCGTGCCGATGTTCAGCCCGCGGTACACGAGGGCCGAGTCCACGCTGACGATCTCGATCGGAGCGGCTTCAGCCAGACGAAGGGCCCATGCGCTTTTACCGGCACCCGTCGGGCCGGCCAGCAGCAGAACCGGAAGGCGCATCAACGTCCCCGCAGAAACAACTGATCCAGCTCGGAAAGTGACAGCCGTGTCCAGGTGGGGCGGCCATGGTTGCACTGATTGGCCCGCTCCGTCGTCTCCATCTGGCGCAGCAATGCATTCATTTCCGGCACGCTCAGGCGGCGATGCGCGTGAATTGCGGTCCGGCACGCCAGCGTGCCGAGAAAGCGATCCGCGGCGCCGTCGAGATGATGCCCGCGAGCTTCGATGCCCAGATCGCGGACGACCTCGGCGACGATATCCGGCACGTTCTGCCCGATCAGCAGTGCGGGCACCCGCCGCAGCGCCAGCCGCGTCGGGCCGAGCGAGTCGATCTCGAACCCGGCACGCTCCCACTCTTCCCGCGCCTCGAGGACTTCCTCCACTTCATGAGCTTTGAGCTCGATGACGATGGGATCGAGCAGGTGTTGGGAGGCCGGCGACTGCGCACCATGGTCCGCCTTGAGCTTCTCGTAGAGCACGCGCTCGTGGGCGGCATGCATGTCCACGAGGACCAGCCCGTCGCGATTCTGCGCAACGATGTAGATGCCGTGCAGCTGCGCGAGCGCGACGCCCAGCGGGTTCTCCGACGACATCTCGTCCCGCAGCGGTGCGATGGCCGAGGGTGGCGTGGGAACCGCTGCAGTGACGGGCGCTTCGCGAACAGCCTCTGCCACCCCCCACGCGGTGTGCGCAAGGACAGCGCTCGGGGATGCAAAATCGAGCTCGGGTGAATGCAAACGAGGTCGCAGCACCGCCGCAGCATCCGCGGCAGGCGCGGCGGCAGCGAGACCGGGCTTCGTGCCGGCGAGCACCTGCCCCAGCGCCCGAAACACGAACTCGTGGATCTGGCGGCTGTCGCGAAAGCGGACTTCGAGCTTGGCGGGGTGTGCGTTCACATCGACGAGCTGCGGATCGAGCGTGAGATACAGGACATACGCGGCGTGCCGTCCTCCATACAGAACGTCGCGATACGCCAGGCGCACGGCGTTCATCAGCAACCGATCGCGCACGCTGCGTCCATTGACGAACCAGAACTGCTGATCCGGTTGCGCGCGCGAGGCCGTCGGCAATCCCACCCAGCCGGAAATCTCAACGGGTCCGGCGGCGTGCTGCACCGGCAGAGCCTTGCCTGGAAACTCCTTCCCCAGGATGGTGGCGACCCGCGCGTCTTCGCCCCCGGCGCTCGTGACCGCAGGCGCATCGAGAGCGGGGCGATGCCCGAAAGCCAAGCGAAAAGTCACATCGAACCGTGACAGTGCCAGACGCTCCATGAGCCGGGCAATGTGTCCCAGCTCAGTCGGATCGCTGCGCACGAACTTGCGTCGTGCGGGCACGTTGTAGAACAGGTCGCGGATCTCGATCGTCGTTCCGGCGGGGTGAGCCGCAGGTCGCACCTCCGATACGCGCCCGCCGTCCACACTCACTTCGGCCGCGTGCTCGGCGTCCCTTGGGCGCGAGACCACTCGCAGCCGCGAGACCGAGCCTATCGAAGGCAGCGCCTCGCCCCGAAATCCCAGCGTCGCCACCGACTCGAGGTCCTCGAGCGAAGCGATCTTACTGGTGGCATGCCGGGACAATGCGATAGTGAGCTCGTCACGCGCGATCCCGCAACCGTCATCCCTGACCCGGATCAGGCCGCTCCCGCCCCGCTCGATGTCTACTTCGACGCGATGCGAGCCGGCATCCAGGCTGTTCTCCACCAGCTCCTTCACTACGGAGGCCGGACGCTCGATGACCTCACCCGCGGCAATTTGATCGACGAGCTCGCTGGGAAGGATCCGTATGGGCATGCGCGAGTTTAGCGCGCGCGTTGTTCGCGGCGACAGCGGCCTCGACGGTGGCGTGCGGGCTACGGAGTTGCCGCCAGACCGGAGTCCACGCTGGCGATGGTACTGTGCCGCTCCTGCGCGAAACGTGTCCCTGGCGGTGGACTGCGCTCGAAATAGCTGCGGATGCCGACGAAGATCGCGTCGGCCAATTTATTCTGCTGTCGCGCGGTCCTCAGCTTCAGCTCTTCAGACGGATTCGAGATGTAGGCCGTCTCGACCAGCATCGAGGGAATGTCGGGGTTCTTCAGCACGACGAACGCTGCCTGCTGCACCTGCGACTTGCGAACCTGGCCGACGCCGTCCAGG
>CAZLYG010000567.1:0-3248 GCA_964563075.1 uncultured Steroidobacteraceae bacterium
GATCCAGATGATGGATGCACACAACGTAGCGAGCGCCAGCCTGGTCCAGCGCGGCCATATCTACGGCTTCGACAACAGCTACATCATCGACTCCGCGCGCCGTTATCCCGGTCGCGTGCATCCCGTCGTGATCCTCGATCCGCAGGACCCGCAGACACCTGAAGTGTACCGCTCCATGGTCAGGGAGCATCACGTACGGGGCTTTCGCATGGCCCAGGCGCGCTCGCATCTGTTGGATACGGCGTGGCTCTGCTCGCCGCAGGCGATGGAGGTCTGGAAGAGCTGCGCCACGCTGGGCACGCCGATGACCTTGATCGTGTTCCGGAACCAGCTGCCCTATGTGCTGCCGCTCATCAAGATTCTCGCGCGGCAGTTCAGGGACCTGCCGATCCTGCTCGATCACGGTGGCATGCCCTACGGGATGTCGCAAGTGGAGGTCGCTCTCGCCAAGGAGGCCGGGGAGGAAGTCGTGATGCCCGGCCCGCCGCACTTCGGGATCGACACGACCATCTCGATATTCGAGGACGTGCCGAACGTCTTCTTCAAGATCACGGAGATCAACATGGAGCGGCTGGCCGCGGCCAACGTCCGGCCTGCGCACATCGTGCGGCGGATGGTTGACAGCTTCGGCCCGGACCGGCTCATGTGGGGCTCGGACATCGGTCAGAGCATGCTCTGGTCGTACGCGGAGAAGGTGCGGATGGCGCGCGCGGCGACCGATTGGCTCACAGAGGAAGAATCGCGCAAGTTCCTGTATGAGAATGCCGCGCGCGTGTACGCGGCCTAGATCAGAAAAACACCACCGGGAGATAGCATGAAATCCGTTCCATTGGCAGTGGCCGCAGCCCTGATTGCCCATGCCGCCTGCGCCGCGCCGCCTCCCTCTGCCGACAAAGTGGCTCGTGAGATCGAGCGCGCCCAATCCCTGCGAGACGTGAAGACGCTGCAGCGCACTTATGCGCAGTACGCTCAGTTCGGGCTCTGGAACGAAATGTCGTCCCTGTTCGCCCACGAGGGCGTTCTCGACACCGGCACGCAGCAGGTGAAGGGCCCGAGGGAAATTGCCGACTTCCTCACACGCACCGACGGCAACGGTCATCAGGGGCTGGACACCGGAGCGGTCAACACGCAGCTGGTTGCAGCGCCGGTCGTGAACCTGTCCGTGGACGGCAAGACGGCGAAGGGCCGTTGGGACGTCATGATCCTGCGGTCCGATTCCAAGGGCAACGCGAGCATCGAGGGAGGCATCTTCGAGAACGACTACGTGAAAGAGGACGGCGTGTGGAAGTTCGCCGAACTGCACTTCTATCCCCTGTACGCCGGACCCTACGAGACCGGCTGGACCAATTATGGCGGCAAGGACCTCCAGATCGTCCCCTACCACTATGACGGGGACTCGGCGGGAGTGCCGATTCCGGCGCCTCAGGGCGCGCCCGCCAGGTACACGGGTACCCCTTACGCTTTGGAGATGCACGCCCGCGCCATGAACGACGAGGACGAGGTGCGCAATCTGCAGGACGCCTACAACTACTACGTCGATCGCAAGATGTGGGATGACGTGCAGGATCTGTTCGCGGCCGACAGCGTGCTGGAAATTGGGGGTATCGGCGTCTATGACGGTCCCAAAGGCGCCCGCAAGGCCATGGAAAGAATGGGCCCCGCCGGACTCACTCACGGCCAGCTGAACGACCGGTTGGTATTCGATGATGTGGCTGAAGTTGTTTCCAGCCATGAATCGCGCATCCGCGGCTACGAGCTCGGCATGATCGGCGAGGCCGACAAGGGCGAGGCACACTGGGAGGTCAACGTATTCGACAATCGTTTCGTCAAGGAAGACGGCCTATGGAAGATCCGCGAGATGCGCATCTTCCCGGTCTTGCGCAGCGAATATCACGCCGGCTGGGGCAAGAGCCGTCTGAGCGAGCCGGTACCCACAGGCGCGCAGGCACCCGACCATCCTGTGCCGGCCGCCGACCGAGGCAACCCGGACACGTTGATTCCGGCCTTTCATGCACTCAATCCCACCGCGCGGTGGCCCTGCCACCGGGTAAGCAGTTCGTGGCGATGACCCCCCTTACAGGACGGATTCCGGCCGAGCCGCGAATCGCCATGGAAGGCAACGCCCAGACCCAGGTAGCACAGGCCGCTCGGCGAGTCGCTGTCTCCGAAGCCTATGACGCTGCGGAGAATCTCAACTCCGCCTACGGACATCTGATCGACGATTTCAAATGGGCTGACATGTCGAAGCTCTTCGGCAAGCACGGCGCCAAGGAAGTCCCCTTCGCCGGGTACTACGCCGGCAACGAGCGCATCACCCATGCCGTTTTTCTGGAGTACGGCGATACGCAGGTCTCTGGCCGCTCGGGGATCGCGTTCCACTGGCTGATTCAGCCCGTCATCTATGTCGCCTCGGACGGCCGCTCGGCGAGCGCACACAGCTACCTGTTCCATCCGGACACGGCGAAGGCACCCGGAAGTGCCAGCCTGTTTGGTGCGATGTATCCGGACAACCAGTTCGTGCTCGAGGACGGCACGTGGCGCATCTGGAACCTGTCGCTCGATGAGCCCTATTTCTCGATGATCGGCGGATGGAAAGGCGGCTGGTCGGGGAAGGCGCCGCCGCACGCACAGTCGGGAGCGCTGCCGGCTTCGTTCTCATCCCGCGCCGGGCAGAAACACTACTTCGGTGCCGCGCTGGTAGCGGAATTCAAGCCGGACGTACCGATTACTACTCTGGGGGCGCGTGAAGAGCACTTCCGCGGCGGCACCGGCCAGCCCTGGGAGTGGCCGCAGATCCTGCCGATGTGGTGGAACTACCGGAATCCGGTGAGCGGCCGCACTCCGGAGAACTTCCTGCCCGATTGCGTCCCCTGTGACTACGGCCCGGACCTGAGCATGAGCAAACACGGATATCTGTTGCCGCCCACCGGGCCCGAGACCAAAACCGCCCACGCCGCTCAGCCTGCGGAGCCTGCGCCGGGTAGCCGCGACCAATGAGCAAACCCGCCCGCCCGCCGGCTTCCCGGTTCCGCGAGCGCCTGCTCGCGCGCGAGCCGTTGCTGGGCACATTCATCAAGACTCCGACGATCCACACGACGGAGATCATCGGGGAGATCGGCTTCGACTTCGTCGTGATCGATGCGGAGCACGCTCCCTTCGACCGGGTGAGCATCGACCGGATATTGCTGGCGGCCAAGGCCTCAGATATCGCTGCGCTGGTCAGAGTGCCGCAGAGCGATCAGATATTG
>CAZLYG010000568.1:0-515 GCA_964563075.1 uncultured Steroidobacteraceae bacterium
GCATGGCGGCGCCGCCAAAATCATCCGATGTCGCGGCGGCCGTCATCGAGCTGGAGCACTACGGCTTGCCCTTCTCACGCACGGCGCAGGGGAAAATCTATCAGCGCCCCTTCGGCGGCATGACGACGCATTTCGGCAAGGGTACGGCGCATCGTACCTGCGCAGCGGCGGACCGCACCGGGCACGCAATGCTGCACACGCTGTATCAACAGTCGATCCGGCATTCAGCGACGTTCTTCGTCGAGTATTTCGCTATCGACCTGATCATGGAGAACGGCGCGTGCCGCGGCGTGGTGGCTCTCGATATGAACGAGGGCAAGCTGCATCGCTTCCGTGCACACACGACGATTCTGGCCACTGGCGGATACGGTCGCGCGTATTTCTCGTGTACCTCCGCGCACTCATGCACGGGCGATGGCAACGGAATGGTGCTGCGCGCAGGACTGCCTCTGCAGGACATGGAGTTCGTGCAGTTCCACCCAACCGGCATCTACGGTGCGGGCTGCCTCATTACG
>CAZLYG010000568.1:525-3242 GCA_964563075.1 uncultured Steroidobacteraceae bacterium
TTGCCTCGCGCGACGTCGTGAGCCGCGCCATGACGCTGGAAATCCGCGAAGGGCGCGGCGTCGGTCCCGAGCATGACTATATCCAGCTGCACCTGGAGCACCTGGGACCGGAGGTGATCCACGAGCGTTTGCCCGGAATCGCCGAGACGGCGCGGATTTTTGCCGGCGTCGAGGTCACGAAGGAGCCCATTCCGGTGCAGCCGACCGTGCACTACAACATGGGCGGGGTTCCGTGTAACTATCACGGCGAGGTTCTCATCCCGAAGGACGGGAATCCCGACACGGTCGTGCCGGGACTCATGGCCGTCGGCGAGGCCGCCTGTGTGTCCGTTCACGGGGCCAATCGGCTCGGCTCGAACTCGTTGCTCGATCTAGTGGTGTTCGGCCGCGCCGCGGCGCATCGCTGCGCCGAGATCATCCGACCGGGCACGGGGCACAGGCCGCTGGCGAAGGATGCAGGTGATTTTGCCGTAGCGCGCCTCGATCGGTTGCGTCAGGCGCGGGGCTCGCGGCCGACGGCCGCGATCCGTCTGGAGATGCAGAAGATAATGCAGGTGGATGCCGCCGTGTTTCGCACCGGTGCCACACTGCAGGAGGGCATGCAAAAGCTTGCCCGCACTTTCGAATCGTTTGCCGATATCAGGATCTCGGATCGCTCTCTCGTGTGGAACACCGATCTGGTCGAGACTCTGGAGCTCGAGAATCTGTTGTTGCAGGCCACCGCTACGGTCCACTCCGCGCATAACCGGACAGAGAGCCGTGGAGCGCACGCTCGGGAGGACTTCCCCGATCGCGATGACGCCGGATGGATGAAGCACACGCTGGTGTGGGTGACAGGTCCCGGGCAGGTGCGCTTTGACTATCGGCCTGTCCACCTGTCGACTCTCACCGATGAGGTGGAGTCCATTCCGCCCAAGGCCAGGACCTACTGAATGGCACGGTACTTTCTTCCGCCGAACTCGAAGATCCGCACGGGTGTGACGCACAAGGCGCCGCAGACTACCGGCGAGGGCACCCGCGAGGTGCGCACCTTCCGCATCTATCGCTTCGATCCGGATTCCGGGGAGACCCCAAGGCTCGACTCTTTCGAGCTCGATACGCGCACCTGCGGTCCGATGGTCCTCGATGCGCTGATTCAGATCAAAGCGAGCATCGACTCGTCGGTCACCTTCCGACGCTCCTGCCGGGAAGGCATCTGCGGCTCGTGCGCGATGAACATCAATGGTGTCAATCGCCTCGCATGCACCACCTTCCTCAAGGACATGGGAAGCGATGTACGTATCTATCAGCTCCCGGCGATGGGCGTGGTGAAGGATCTGGTGCCGGACCTGACGAACTTCTACGCGCAGTACGCCTCGGTAAAGCCGTGGTTGCAGGCACGAACGCCGCCGCCCCCTGACCAGGAGCGGGTGCAGTCGAAGGATGAGCAGGAGAAAATCGATCGGCCCGGCGCGTGCATTCTGTGCGCGTGCTGCTCGACCGCGTGTCCCAGCTACTGGTGGAACAGCGAACGCTTTCTCGGGCCGGCGGCGCTGCTGGCAGCCTACCGCTGGATCGTAGACAGCCGGGACGAGGCCACCGGTGAGCGGCTGGATGAGCTGGAGGACCCCTTCCGGCTGTACCGCTGCCATACGATCATGAACTGCACCGATGCCTGCCCGAAGGACCTCAATCCGGCCAAGGCGATTGCCGAGATCAAGAAGATGCTGGTCGAGCGGCAGTCCTAATGGATGCTCAGGCCCGGCGTCTGCTGTGGCGATGCCGGCGCGGGATGAAAGAGCTGGATGTGCTGCTCGAGCGGTTTGCCCGTCGTCACCTACCTGCCGCAGGCGGTGGCGAGAGAGAGTTGTTCGCGCGTTTTCTGGAGCTACCCGACCCGGTCCTGGCCGAGTACCTGCTGAGTGACGGCGGCCCCCCCGAGCCGCGCGGCGCCGCAGAGCCGGATTTCACGCGCCTGGCCCGCCGCATCATCGAAGTGCGATAACCGCACCGGCATCCCGGGCCCACAACTGTTAGACTGATTACAGCATTCGGGTGGCAGCGCCCCCTGAACTTTCGAAACAGTTCAGGGTCTATTCACGCCGTGGCGCAGCGGCCTTCTGTATGGGAGTAGAGGGCGCCATGAGCGCCGATGTGAGTGACTTGAGCCTGGTTCGCCGCGTACAGCGCGGTGACAAGGGGGCCTTTGATGCGCTGGTTCTCAAATACCAGCACAAGCTCGTCAAGCTGGTCATGCGTTACGTACGCAACCCTGCCGAGGCCGAAGACATTGCGCAGGAGGCCTTCATCAAGGCCTATCGAGCCCTGCCGCAATTTCGCGGCGACAGCGCTTTCTACACCTGGCTATACCGCATCGCCATCAATTCGGCCAAGAACGCCGTGGTGTCCCGCGACCGCTCGCCCGTCGATTATGACCTCGACCGTAACAACCCCGACGAGTCCTACGATATGCAAGGCCGGATGAAGGATTCCGAGACCCCGGAGGGGTTGGTGCTGACGGACGAGATCCGCTCGATCGTCAATGCCGCGATCGAGGCCCTGCCGGAGGATCTGCGCACGGCCATCGTCCTGCGCGAGCTCGAGGGCTTGTCGTACGAGGAGATCGCGGCCGCAATGGACTGCCCCGTGGGGACCGTCCGGTCCAGAATTTTCAGAGCCCGTGAAGCCATCGACCGTCGCCTGCGTGAAGTCTTCGAAGGTGGGCTCGGTCGCGCGGA
>CAZLYG010000569.1:0-3236 GCA_964563075.1 uncultured Steroidobacteraceae bacterium
CCTTAATGGTCTCGTGCACACCGCCCTGGAGGAAGGTACGGAATCGGCCGTATGCGGTGCGGCCGTCGGGAGCTATGTCGACCACGTCCTGCGCGATGATGTGCTCGAAGAGCATGCCATCCACAGGGCCGTTCAGTCCTGAGCTGCCTCCGTACAGGCGCCGGGCGCCGGCCTTGCCGCGGAAGATGCCGCCCATGAAGCGCAGCTCCGCATCCTCTGCGAACAGATCGACGATTTCGGCGAACAGGCACTTGTCCATGAAGTAGCCGTATTTGAACTGCAGCGTGCGCACGGCCTGAATGTCGTCCTGGCGTTGCACGCGCCGCTCGAGCTCGGCGACTCTCTGCAGCAGAGCTTCGATCCTTTCCTCGCTCGTCATGGGTCTCTCCCAGGTCTTCAGCGGCCGGTGACGGCTCGCAACATCACATCCAGATCGTCCGTGAGCTCCATGTACTTGCCGGAGAGGGCGTCGTACTTGCCCGACGCCAGATCGACGCAGCGCTGCGCGCACCGGTAGAGATCCGTGTCAGCTCCCTTCTCGTCCCGCTTGGCGCGCAGGCGCCCGACCATCTGCGGCAGCCAGCGCTGCGCGTCGGGTGAGTTCATCGTCTCCTCGGCAATCCCGGTGAAGACGAATCCGGGGTCGATCGCGAACGCACTCACACCTCGCCCCTGCGTCTCGGCCGCGAGCTCCTCGACGATGCGGGTTTGTGCGATCTTCCCGACACAGTAGGCGGACAGGTAAGGCGCCACCAGCCGGGTCGCAATCGCCGAAACGATGATCACCCGGCCGGACTCCCGCTGGATCATCGGCGGCAACACTTCGCGCAGGAACAGCAGGGGTGCGCGGATATGCACTCCCTGAGACTTCCACCATACGTCCGGGTCTAGCTCCCAGATCGGTCCGAAGGGCCCTGGCACGCCGGCATTGTTGATGAACAGGGAAATGTGGCCGAGGCGTGTCTGCGTCTCGCTCACCACGCGCGCAACGGCAGTGCGGTCGGTGACATCGGCCGCAACCGCCAACGCTCTTCCGCCGTTGGCCTCGATCTCAGCGACGACTTCATCGAGCTGGGACTGGGTACGCGAAGTGACGGCTACCGCGGCGCCTTCCGCGGCCAGACGCTTTGCAATGGCCTTGCCGAATCCCCGGCCGGCGCCGGTAACGAGCGCCGTCTGACCTTGAAGCCCGCGTGCCATGTTGCCCCCCGGAAGCTGTGATCGCCGCCTTGCTGGCCGCCATGGTCGGCTAGTTGCGCGACCCGGCGCAAGTCAGGCGTTCTGGCGTTCGCGGCGACCCTCGGATCTGTCGGCGAAAACGTAGCGAGGATAAGTGGATCGTGCGCGCTCGGCCTGGGCGAGATCGATCTGGGCGGTCACGAAGGGAGTCTCTTCGGAAGTCATGGCTATCGTTTTGCCGTCCGGATCGATGATCCACCCCAGCCCGCCGTAGCCGCCCCGCGAGTCCGCGCGGTTGGAAGAGAGTCCGAACGCGCCGGCGAGCACTGCGGCCGTACGCCCGGCCGCGAGCCATTTCTCGCGCGTCGCACCACTGGTGATTCGGGGCGTGGCGATGAGGTGGGCGCCCTCACTGCCGTATTGGCGGGCTCGCTCCATCGCCCACAGCTCGGTGGAGATCAGGAATCCGATGTGGGCATCGCCCACCCGCGCCGGTGTAAAGTCGGGTGCCGCGGCGTGGTACCAGGTGACTTCCCAGGCTCCCGTCTCGTTGGGCAGGAAGGTCTTGGAATGCGCGGCCCGGGAGCCGGTCTCCGGCTCCCATACGAACCCTTCGTCATAGCGCTCGTTGCCGAACTCGATGGGACGGGTGCCCAGCACCGCGGCGCCCCCGAGCTCGGGGAAACGCTCTTCCCACTGGTCGTGCGCCGCGATGGATGCAGACCATTGAGCGGGATTGAATTTCCGCGACGTCGCCATCCACGGATAGAAAGGCATTTCCGGGAGCACGACCAGGTTGCTGGAGTACGTCTTCACGTGCTCCACCAGCTCAGTCCAGGCACCGGCTATCGCTTCAGTGGAGTCGGGCCACTGACAAACGGTCACACGGAGTGTTTTCACGCGGCCTCCTGTTGGGCAGCGGCAGTCGCAAGCGACGTGCCGCTCGAGGTGGGCTGCCCAAGGTCAAGGCGGTTTGCGGAAGTGCGTGTAGTGAATGGCGATCCACACGACCACGAACCCGACGAACAGCGCGACGGCCGATACAAAAGCGCTGCCCGCCAGCCGTGGAGGGGAGCTCTCGTTGGCCTGGACCACGAGCCAGTGCACGTAACAGATGAACGCCAGCAACGCGGCACCGAAGCGCATCATCTGCGTGCGTATGAAGTTGACAGTCTCGGGGCGGCGTTCGGGCGTCAGCCAGTAGTCCCGGTTGGGAAGGTTGATGATGGCCTTGGGATTGCGCAGAGCGAGGCTGATCGGAAAGACAATCAGCACGGGCAGCAGTACGGAAGCGAGGCTGATGCCGAACAGGTAGCGGTTGCGGGGGACGAATCCGGTTGCGATGCCGCCTCTGCCGAAGTGCGAACCGACCAGCCGCGGGAGCTCCTGGCCGCTGAACCAGATGAAGGCGACGGCGGCCGCCACGAGCAGCAGGAACCAGGCCGGCGAAGCTCCGCGTTGCCTGCTCATTTCAGGCCGGCCATCTCCGTCGCAAACAGCAGTGCCATCGCACCGCCGCGCGGGTCAGGGCCGAGCGTCGCCGCCCGCTTCAGGTACTCATCCAGCGATTTCATCCGCGCCGTGGACTCGCACACATCCACCAGATGTCCATTTGTCCCCGTGCGGGTCAGGATCGCCTGCCAGGCCTTGTCGATCACGGGTTGGTACTTTTTCTTCGGCAGCCAGCCCTCACGCACGCCGCGCAACATCGAAAAGCCGATCATCGCCGTCGCGGAGTACTCCGGGTAGGCACCGGGGTGGTCGATGACGTTGCGCCACAGGCCGTCCGGGTCCTGGTACTTCGCCAACACCTCCATCAGTGCCTGGTACGAGCGCAGCAGCTGGCGATAGTCCGGGTGGTCCTTGGGAAATTCGCTGAGGGTGAGCGCGAGCCCAATGGCGGGGAAGGCGTTGCCGCGTCCCCAGGCGGCGTCGGTGAGAGGTTGGTGCCGGTAGAGTCCGTCAGGGCGCAACACCAGACGCTGCATGAACGCTACGTGCCGGGCCGCCATGTCGAAGTACTTGCGTTGACCCGTAAGTACGCCGGCCTTCGCCAG
>CAZLYG010000570.1:0-702 GCA_964563075.1 uncultured Steroidobacteraceae bacterium
ATGCTCAGCACGAGAAGCGAAACCAGCACCTCCACGAGAGTAAATCCCTCGCAACGGCGCCTATGTGCTCTATGTGTCATAAGCTGCTCAGGGGCATACCAGGGGTGCTCAGGGGCATACCAGGGCCGTGGCGCCATCCAGGGCGTACCCCGGTTTCGCTGCTGTCTCGACTCGTCCGGATGCGCTCACTTCAACGTCATGCGCGTACGCGGCGCCCCGGATGTCGCATACGGTGAATGAGACTGAAGCGCCCGTTGTGCCGTTAGGGTTGAAGGTGATTGGGCCTGCTGACTGCGCGGTGAGAGTGACGTTGCTCGTCGCCGGTACTGTCTGCAGCGGAGTGGCACTCGAAGGATCCTGCACGATCCAGCCCGTGGACCAGTTCGTACTGCCGTTGCAGGTCGTAGTGGCGACGTTGACTGCGCACACCGTTGCGGCAACGTCGCGCTTGATCGCCTCGCTGCGCGCGTAGTCCAGGCTCATTACCAGGGAGTTGGCTTGCGCTGTCAGGCGGCTGTTCTGGATGAAAGTCGTGAGAGATGGGACCGCCAGCGCGAGCAGAATCCCGCCGACCGCGACTGTGACGGCCAGCTCTATGAGGGTAAATCCCCGACAACGACCCGGCGCCGGGGACTGCAGTGCGCAAGGTGTCGCGCCATTGGCACTGCATGGCGGTTCGGCCGCTGAAGCTGACCCTTTGAA
>CAZLYG010000570.1:712-3233 GCA_964563075.1 uncultured Steroidobacteraceae bacterium
CTTTGAATGGCGCATCCTGCATGCCGCTACGGTGCCAGAAGGGAAAGCCCTGAACACCCGATTCCGACCGGCGGCGCGCGCGCAGCGACAGGCGGTCAGAAACGCTGGTTGGAGTGTCATGTCGGGTCAACATAACGCACTCACTTGCGCTCCGATGCGCACTGGGATCCCGCGTGAGCAGCCGCGCCGTGCGCCTCTGCGTGACAAATCCAACAGCTGTCCGGGTGTCGATGCTCAGCGCCGGCGCCTCGAGCACGTTACCAGGCCCGTTCCTTTCACCAACCCTTCGCCGTGGGCTTTCCATCTCCGTCCCTGGACAACGTGGAGGATGCGCGCGAGTTTGTATTGAATCGAACTTTGGAAGAATGTCGGGCTTCACAGCGTCCGAGCAGCCACTGCGTGAAGCAGTTATCTAATGCAACTCGTTCGCAAAACCATGACAGCGGCGGATGCGGCTTTGGTGAAGCCGACACGTCAGCTGTGCCGATGCTGCGGTGACAACATGCGGCGCGGGAACCGGTTCACTGTCTTGCACGCAGGCGGCGTTGGCTTTGGACTGCTCAGAGCACAGCGGCGGCGCAGGGCCGCAGCGGATGGTGGGTCAGGACTTGGGAGCCATCGTGTAGTGGCGCGCAGCATTACCTGCTCGGCGTTTACCGAGCTCGTCAGGCGAGAGCGAGTCGCAGCTGCGTCGCAGGCCAAGCGTCAGAACACTCCTACGACAACATAAACGGCCTCGAGCAGACGCCGCATCGGACGTGGCTGTAGCATGCACGGGCATGAAGTGCGCAAGTTATCACGCCCACCCAAACGCATCGTTGGCCTGGCAGCGCGGGTTCACCATTCGGCTGATGGCGCGTCGAGCGCGATCCAGGCGGCGCGGCGGCTAACCCGAGGCTCGTGGCGGCGCGCTCGGGAAGGGGTGGAGCGCAAGAAATTGCAGCCGCACGGCTGGCATACGGTCACCCCGCGGATCATCTGCAAGGATGCAGAGGGTCTGGTGGATTTCATCAAACGCGTTTTCGGCGCAACAGGTGACTTTGTCCAGGGGCGGCCCGCGGAAGTTCGGATCGGCGACTCCGTGGTCATGGTCAGTGCTGCCGGCGAACGAGAGTGTTTCCCGGCGTTCCTGTATGTCTATGTGCCGGATGCCGATTCCACGTATCTGCGTGCGCTCTCGGCCAAAGCGACATCGCTGGAGGAGCCGGCAGACATGCCTTACGGAGATCGGCGAGCGATGGTTAGAGATGAGTGGTCCAACGTATGGCAGATCGCGACGCGCGGCCGTACGACCTAGACGCCATCGATCCCAAGCGCCTCCTCTAGTCCGAACCCCCTTGGGTACCGTATACCCGGGCGACACAACTTCGAGTCGATCGCCCTCTGGCGTATTCATCCGTCCGCATCGGACGGGTGTTCATTGCCCGCCTCGCAAATGGGCTGCGCATCAATCGCGTCGCATTGAGTTGTGCGCCCCCATAGCCCGAACGTCTACCACTCGATATGGGTAATTCACCACGACGCTATGTGTGGGCAGCAATATCGAATACAACCCGGCCGTACCGCAGTTGACGACGCCGCCGGCAATTGCGCGGACCGCGACAGCGTCGCATCATCGGGCATCTTTCTCCGGGACAGCCGAGCTCAACTGTGCGGCACGAGTTCCGGGTCATATTCGAGTACTGGGGGTTGATGTCATGAGCAAAAAGAATCACTCATTCCTTGTTGTATCGCTCTTTCCATTAGTCCTTCTCGGCTGCGTATCGCAGGCCCCGGAAGGGACTACCGCGGCGATCAAGCAGACCCCCTGGTCTGATCCTGCCACCTGGCCGGACGGGAAAGTGCCTCGTGCAGGGGACACGGTCACCATTGAAAAAGGCAAGGATGTGCTCCTCGACGTCAGTCCGCCGGCGCTGGACGGCTTGCATATCGCAGGCAAACTCAGCTTCTCGGACAAAGCCGACATCGAGCTGACCACCGAGTGGATCATGGTGCAGGGGGAGCTGGAGATCGGCACCGCAGCCAAACCCCACACGCGCAAGGCGACCATCACCCTCACCGACAACGTCCATGGTGAAGAACTGGATGGCATGGGTGACCGCGGGATCATGGTCGAGGGCGGAACCCTGAGCCTGCATGGGGACCGGGGGACGAATTCCTGGACCAAACTCGCGGCCACTGCCAAGGCCGGTAGCGACAGGATCGAAGTATTGAATGCCCGCGGCTGGCGCCAAGGGGACGTGATCGTCCTGGCCTCGACCGACTTCGATTCCACCCAGGCGGAGAAGCGCACCATCGCCGCCATTGCCGGCAACGCGATCACGCTTGATCAGCCCCTGAAGTACATGCATTTCGGCAAGATCACCTTCGGCGTCGATGAGCGGGGTGAAGTCGGCTTGCTGACGCGCAATATTCTCATCCAGGCTTCGGCGGACGCAGAACGCTCCTACTTCGGCGGGCATATCATGGCGATCATCGGGTCCAGGATGTATGTCTCCGGCGTCGAATTGAATCGGATGGG
>CAZLYG010000571.1:0-3232 GCA_964563075.1 uncultured Steroidobacteraceae bacterium
CGGGGCTCATCGTCGATCAGCTCGAGCCGCATCTGCCGTTCGAGTTCATCAAGGTCAATCACGCCCCGGACGGGACCTTCCCGAACGGCATTCCCAACCCCATGCTGGAGGAGAACCGCGCCGCAACGGCGGACGCCGTGCGCCGCTCGGGTGCCGATGTGGGTCTGGCGTGGGACGGTGATTACGACCGCTGCTTCTTCTTCGACGAGCAGGGTCAGTTCATCGAGGGCTACTATCTCGTGGGACTGCTGGCGGCGGCCTTCCTCGGCAGCGAGCCCGGCGCCCGCATCGTGCACGATCCCCGCCTCACCTGGAATACGGTAGATATCGTCCGCAGGCACGGCGGCGTGCCGGTGCTCTGCAAATCGGGCCACGCCTTTATCAAGCAGAAGATGCGCGAAGTGGACGGCGTCTATGGCGGAGAAATGAGCGCGCATCACTATTTCCGCAAGTTCTCGTATTGCGACAGCGGCATGATCCCCTGGTTGCTGGTGCTGCAGCAGATCTCGGCCAGCGGCCAGCCGTTGTCATCCCTCGTGGGCGAGCGAATGCGTCTGTTCCCCGCCAGCGGCGAGATCAACCGCCAGCTGCAGGGCGATCCGCAGGCGATCCTGGCGCGGGTACAGAAGCATTATGAGCCCCGTGCCAGCGGCATTGATTTCACCGATGGACTGTCGATGGAATTCGAGGGGGACGCGCAGGGCAGCTGGCGCTTCAATCTACGCTCATCCAACACCGAGCCGCTCGTGCGGCTGAACGTGGAGTCGCGCGGCAACCAGGCGCTGATGCAGGCGAAGACCGAGGAGCTGCTGAGGATGCTCGATCAGTGATTGCTGCGGGAATGAAATTTGCTCCAACGCGCTACCATCCGAGCGGGTTCCCACCCCGGAGTCTTAAATTTGGAGGCTAGCCCTCACTTGAGAGTGATGATCGCGGAGAACCATCGCGATCTGAGCGAGGTGATGAGCCAGCTCATCGACGCCGAGCCCGGCATGCAATGCGTTGCCACTGTCTCCGAGACGGGCCAGGTGCTGCCGGCGGCGCGTGAGGCTCGCGCGGACGTGCTCATCCTGGATCTGATGTTGCAAGGAGGCAGCGGCTTCCCGCTCATCGAGCAGCTCACCACCGCGCTGCCGCAGCTGCGTGTGATTGTTTTCAGCGGGCTTGCCAACACCGAGGAAGTGGAGCGCGAGGCCAAGCGTCGCGGCGCGGCGGCGTTCGTGACCAAAGGTTGCGACTTCCGCGTCCTGCTCGAGGCGTTGCGCCCGAGTCCCGCCCCTGAATCCGCTGCGGCGGGGTAGGGGCGGCGATTACCTGAGCGCGAAGTGTCGCCTCAGGCTTTCGGTGGCCCGCCGCGCTGTCTGTCCGTCCCAGTTCTTCGGTCGGTGTCCGCGCGGCCAGCGGCCTTCGACAGCCTCTTGAGCAGCTGCCACCAGATTGCGCGGCTTCAATAGACGGTTGGTGCCCTCGGTGACGGTGACCGGGCGCTCGGTGTTCTCGCGCAGGGTAGCGCACGGAATTCCCAGATAGGTTGTCTCTTCCTGGACCCCCCCGGAATCGGTGATGGCGATCTTGCACCGAGTCACGAGGCTCATGAACTCGATGTAGCTCAGCGGTTCGGTGGCGCGGATCCGGGGGTTGCTCGCAATCGCCTGCAGCAGCCCGAACTCCTCCAGGCGCTTGCGGGTGCGCGGATGTATCGCGAACACCACTTGCATGAGCCCTGCAACCCTCTCCAGGGCCGTGACGAGCTCGGCCAGCTTCTCACGCTCGTCAACGTTGGAGGGGCGGTGCAGCGTCACGACGGCATACGGCTCGTTGCCCAATTCCAGGCGGGTACGCGTGTCGGCAGACTCGATGCGCGGGCGCAGCATCTCGAAGGAGTCGATCATGATGTTGCCGATGCACTCGATCTTGCCGGGGGCAATCCCCTCCCCGAGCAGATTGGCGTCGGCGTCCGGCGACGGCGTCCACAGCAGATCCGAGATCGCGTCCGTGACCAGGCGGTTGATCTCTTCCGGCATGCGCCGATCGCGGCTGCGAAGGCCTGCTTCCAGGTGCACCACCGGGATCCAAAGCTTGGCGCCCACCATCGCACAGGCAGCAGTGGCGTTCACGTCGCCGACCACTACGATGATGTCCGGTCGCTCCTGCTCGCAGACGGCCTCGTAAGCCATCATGGTGCGGCCCGTCTGCTGTGCGTGCGTGCCAGAGCCGACTTCGAGGTGATGCGTGGGTTCCGGCAGACGCAGGTCGCGGAAGAACGCGTCCGACATGTTCGCGTCGTAGTGTTGGCCAGTGTGCACAATGTGCGCCGTGCACCCCTGCTCCCCAGCCAAGGCGTGATACAAGGGGGCGACCTTCATGAAATTCGGCCGTGCGGCGGCGATCAAGTGGATTTTTTTGGTGCTCAACGGGGACCCTTCGCAGTAGGATCAGCCTTCGGAGGAATCAGTGTAGCCTATCGGACCGGCCACACTGGACTGCTGAAGCTCGAGCTTGTGACCGGTGTCGCCCGGATAAAAGGCGCCTTCAGGAGATTCGCAAACCGCTTAAGCCGAAGCCGGGGCTGTCGGCAGCTAGAGACATTGGCTGCAGCTTCCCTGGCAGGTACCTTCCACCCTTCACATACCAATCGGGGGCAGTGAGACTCATGGCGCTTTGGAAAGACACGAATGCAGGACCCGGTTCTGCGCCCGCACCTTCACCGGGACCGTCCGCGGCACCTCTCGGCGCGCAACCTCTTCGCGAGCCGGAGAAGACCAATGTGGCATCCCTGACTCCTGAAAGCCCCAGGCGGGCCGTTAAAGAGGCGCAGCGTCTGGATATGAAAGAATCCGTCATCAACTCCGATCTCACGATCGAAGGCAAGATCATCGGCTCCGGCCACATCCGGATCGCCGGCCGCTTCAAGGGCGACGTGCAGGTCGACGGCAACGTCACCCTCGACACCGGCGCCCACCTGGAAGGCCAGGTTCGCGCCAGCGTCGTCGTCGTGGGCGGCGAGCTGGTCGGCAACATCGAGAACGCCAAGCGGGTCGAGCTGCTCGAGGGCGGCGTGATCAGCGGTGACGTCAAGGCGGGCTCCCTCACCGTAGCGGCCGGTTCGCGCATGCGCGGCCAGGTCGAGTTCGGCTGGGAAGACAGCGGCGCCCGCAAGGTCGAGGCCAAGGGATACGGTAGCGCTTCATGAATGTGGCCTCTCGCCCGGTGCCCACGGGCAAGACGCGCA
>CAZLYG010000572.1:0-3231 GCA_964563075.1 uncultured Steroidobacteraceae bacterium
TCGCGGAGCTGGCGCTGCGCATGTCCACGGCGCACAAGGGGTATTTCCTTGACCTTTACCCGCCTAATGGAGCGCGGCTTGCGGAATTTGCCGCGGAGGCGGAGGAGTCGCTGCTCGCGCAGCGCCGCATCGAGGCCGCCGACTCGGGAACGTTCGAACAGTTCCTGGCGCGGTATTTTGCGGTCTAGATCACACTTTTCAAAAAGTTTACATAAAGGGGCTGTAGCTTCTTCTCGCTTTTTTCGGGAACGAGACTACAATCACGCCCCCCACGTCGCCCGATGTCATAAGGCGAAACACGGCGACGTGAAAAGAACATAACAGGCCGGATGTCATGAAAGCAAAAACGGACCCTTTGATGAAGGAACTCCCATTGCCTCCCGCCGCTGCGAACGGGGATTTTCCCAAGGTCACGGACAGCGTGGAAAAGGCCTTGCGTCCGCGGGTGGCGGGATGGGACCCTTACGAAGTCTGGCGCACGCGCGTGAAGGCGCTCCCGGACATTGTGACCACCGCCAAGAGCGGGCGGGGCGCTTAGACTGGAGGCTCGAGTCGGGTCTTTGGCACGTCGGGGGCACCTCCAGGTCGGCCGCCGTCAGGATTCCAGGGTTGGCTACAGCCGCGATAGAGCCTTCTCACTCGGTCGCACAAATTCCCCGGCGCGGCTGGCTGCGGCTGCGATTCTCTCCCGAGCTCGAATCCGAGTTTCTCCTTAGTTATCGCGCAGCGGCACGCCGCTGGGTGCGGCTCAGCATGCTGGTCGCTCTGTGCACTTCGCTGGGCTTCGCCGGCATCGATCATTGGGTTCTGGTCGGACCGCGCCTGCCGCGGGCGGACATGGTGCGGTTCGGTCTGCAGCTGCCCCTGGTGCTCATCATTCTGGTGATGACGACCGAGCGGTTCTACGGCAAGTGGTACCAGGCATCTGTCCAGGTTGCAGCGCCGCTGTTCGGCATCGGTACAGTGCTGATGGCGATGCAGGCGACGCCCGAGCAGCTACCGCTGGTCGGCGCGCGGCTGCTGCTCGCGACGTTCTATTTCTACTCGATGCTCGGATTGACCCTGGGTGCGGCGTTCCGCACCAATCTGGTGGTCGTCGGCGTCTATGTCGCTGCGGCGCTCGCCGGGCATGTCGAGCACACCGTGGCGATCTATCAGACGTACGTGTTGTTGTGTGCGAACGTGATCGGCGGCGCAGGATGCTATGCACTGGAGCACGCAAACCGTGTCGCGTTTCTGGAGCGCCGCCGGCTCGCCGAAGTAGCGATGCACGACGGCCTGACCGGCCTGCTCAACCGTGCCGCGCTGGAAGAGCAGGTGCGGACGTTGTGGCGGCACGCCGAGCGCGACCGCCTTCCCGTCTCTGTCGTGCTGATCGATATCGATCACTTCAAGGCATACAACGACCACTACGGACATCAGGCGGGCGATCGTTGCCTGCGCGAGGTGGCGGCGGCGGTGAAGCTCGCTGCCCATCGGCGTCCGCTCGACCTGGTGGCCAGGTATGGAGGCGAAGAGATCATCGCTGTGCTGTTCGGTGCGGACTCTGCCCACGCCGAAGATGTCGCCGTCAGCATCAGAGAGGGCGTCGCGGCGCTGCGGCTCGAGCACCTTGCCTCGCCGACTCGCCCCTACATCACTGTCAGCGCCGGCCTCACCACCTTGGAGCCGGGCGCGGGCTACTCCCATGACAACGCGGTTCAGCTCGCCGACCGCGCTCTCTATGCAGCGAAAGCGGGCGGACGCGATCGCTGGGTGGCAATGCGGGAACAGGGCCTCCAGCCGGGCAGCCGCCCTGGCAGTCCAGACGGCGAGGATGCGGTCCTGCAGACCGCGACGTGAGCTCCGTTTGCGGGACCCAGGCGACGTTCCTGCACGAGCCGGCCCGCGCCGGGCCAAACGGGCCGCGCCGCCGGGCCAACTGGCACCACGCAAGCCGGGCTGTCCCGGTCAACTCGCGCCGGGGCAACCGGGCCGCCCGCCCGGGCCAACTCGCAGCTCGCCCTGCCTGGCTGCGCTGCCGTCAGCCGGGTTGGCGACCGTTACCCGGTCAATATCCCGGCTGAGGCATTGACCCTGCGGGGCTACCTTCGGCCAAATACATCCTGCACAGCTGCGCACTTCGGACCGAACCGCGCGGCGGCGTCGCATGCGCCCTACGCAGGAAACCCTTCGGCATGAATGCACTCTCGGTACGTGGACTCACGAAAACCTACAAAAATGGCGTTCAGGCCCTCAACGGCGTCGACCTCGATGTCGAGGAAGGCGATTTCTTCGCGCTTCTGGGCCCGAACGGGGCCGGCAAGACCACGCTGATCGGCATCGTCACCTCGCTCGTCAACAAGACCTCGGGGGTGGCGACGGTATTCGGCCACGACATCGACCGGGAGCTGGAAATGGCCAAGGCCTGCATCGGCATCGTGCCGCAGGAGATCAACTTCAACATGTGGGAGTCCCCGCAGACCATCGTGGTGAATCAGGCGGGGTTCTATGGGATTCCGCGCCCAATTGCGCGCGCGCGTGCCGAGAAGTACCTCAAGCAACTGCAGCTGTGGGACAAGCGGAGCAAGATGTCGCGCAGCCTCTCAGGCGGAATGAAACGGCGGCTCATGATCGCTCGCGCCCTCATGCACGAGCCGCGGCTGCTGATCCTGGACGAGCCGACTGCGGGGGTGGACATCGAGATTCGCCGCTCCATGTGGGAGTTTCTGCGGGAAATCAACACGCAGGGCACCACGATCATTCTCACCACGCACTATCTGGAAGAAGCGGAGACGCTCTGCCGCAACATTGCCATCATCGATCGCGGCAAGATCGCGGAGCGCGATCGCATGAGCAGCCTGCTGCGGCGCCTCAACACCGAGATCTTCGTGTTGAATCTGCGTAACTTCCTCGGGGCGGCGCCTCAAATCGAGGGCTATCAGCCGACACTCATCGACAGTCACACGCTCGAAGTCGAAGTGTCCAAGGAGCAGAATCTCAACGACCTGTTTCAGCGGCTCTCGGCACTCGGGATCGAGGTGCTGAGCATGCGCAACAAGGTCAATCGCCTCGAGGAGATCTTCATGCGCCTGGTGGAGGGCAAGGGCGGTGGTGCGGCCGCTGCGGGCGCGGCCGCCGCAACTGCGGGCGCTGCCGTGCAGGGAGGCCAGTCGTGATGGATACCGCTGTGCGCGAGTCGGCCGCCGAGCCCATGCACCTGGGCGTCGTACGCTGGATCGGCTACAAGAC
>CAZLYG010000573.1:0-3229 GCA_964563075.1 uncultured Steroidobacteraceae bacterium
GGCCCGCGGAGGGCAGCGTTGAGATGATCGTCAGAGGTTGGCTGTAGCTCTCGTAGAGCATCCCCAACACGATGTAAATCGCCAGAATGCCCGAGAGCAGCAGCAGGGGCGTGGTGCTGCTGCTTTGCTGGAAGAGCCGCGCGGTGCCGTAGGCGCTCCCGTGAATCGTCGCCGGCATGTGGATTTCGTTCATGGTGCGCTCGATGGCCGCTTGTGCGGCACCGATCGACACCCCCTCGGGCAGGTTGTATGAGATGGAGGTGGAGACCGAGGTGCCGGTATGGGCGACACCGATGGGTGTCGTCGACCCCAGAAAGTGACTGAAAGCGGAGAAGGGTACGACGGTCTCCCTCGCCGTGCTCACCGCGGAGCCGGTCGAGGTATTGCCGCGACCGCTGTTGGCAAGGGAGTTGGCGGCGAGATTGCGTGCGACGTCGTTCGCAACGCTGGCAGCGGAGCTTGCGGCGCTGGAGGAGCCACGGGCAGCGGATTTGAATACGGTCGTGCCGGCCACCGCCTGCGTCGCCTGCGTGCCGCTCACGGCACCGCCGGCGGTACTCACATACAGCTCGTTCAGCACTTCAGGGTGCATCATGAATTCGGGCTGCAGGCCCATCACGACGTGGTATTGCTGCGGACTGTCGGGGTTGTAGATCGTCGACACCTGCGACTGCGCGAAGGAGTTTCCCAGCGAGCTGTCGATCTGGCTTTCGGTCAGTCCCAGCCGCGAGGCGGCATCCCGGTCGACGACCAGGTCGGTCTCCAGTCCGCCCGGCTGCAGGTCGGTGTCGACGTCGGTGACTTCCGGCACATCCTGCAGGGCGACCCGCAGCTTCTGCGACCAGGTGCGCAGCTCGCCGAGGTCATCACCCAGGAGCGTGTACTGGTATTCGGAGTTGGCACCGCGGCCGCCGCCGCCATTGCCGAGATCCTGCTGCGCCTGAAGGAACACGCGCACGCCGCTGACCTTGTCCAGCTGCGGCCGCAGCCGATTGATCACGTCATCCGCGGAAGCTTTTCGCTGCGAGAGAGGCTTCAGGGTGATACTGACGTTGGCACTGGCGCCCGCGCCCGGTCCGAACCCCGCCCCGCCCACTGACCCCATCACGCTGAGCACTGCGGGATCGGCGTTGAGGATGTGGGCAACCTGGATCAGCTTGTCCTTGATGAGCAGGAAAGACGCGGAGGCATCGCCGCGAATGCCCCCTTGAAGCTGGCCCGTGTCCTGCTGAGGCATGAAGCCCTTCGGGACCACAACGTACAGGTAGACATTGAGGATGATGGTGGCCAGCAACGACAGCATCATCAGCCTGCGATGGCGCAGAGCCCAGTCGAGGGACTTCTCATAGTCGGCCCGCAGAGACTGAAAGCCGCGCTCGAAGGCCGTGGCAAGGCGCGACGAGCGCCGCGATTCGCGGTTCTTGTCCAGAACCCAGGCGCACAGCATGGGGGTGGTCGTGAGGGAAACGACCAGGGAGATCAGGATCGACACCGATAACGTGACCGTGAATTCGCGGAACAGCCTGCCCAGGATGCCCCCGAGAATCATGAACGGAATAAACACGGCCACGAGCGACAGGCTCATCGACACGACCGTGAACCCGACCTCCTGCGCACCCTTGAGGGCGGCCCGCATGCGAGGCATCCCTTCCTCGATGTGCCGGGTGGTGTTCTCCATCACCACGATGGCGTCATCGACGACGAATCCCGTCGCAATCGTCAGCGCCATCAGGGAGAAATTATCCAGTGTGTAGCCCAGCAGATACATCGCCCCGAAAGTGCCGATCAGTGAGACCGGAACGACAATGGCCGGGATCAGTGCCGCGCGCGAGCTGCGCAGGAACAGATACACGACGAAGATCACCATCGCGACGGAAAGCACCAGGGTCTGCTCTACCTGATGGAGCGAGGCGCGAATGGTGAGGGAACGGTCCGAGGTCACCACCAGGTCGATCTTCGGATCGATCTGCGACTTCAGGATCGGTATCTCCGCCCGCACCGCATCCACCACGTCGATGATGTTGGCCCCGGGCTGCTGCACGACCTGCACGCCGATGGCCGCCTTGCCGTTGTAGAGACCGTAGGTACGGCTGTTCTCCGTGGCGCCGTCCTGCATGTCCGTAACGGTGGCGACATCCCCAAGGCGCACGGTGTTGTTGTTACGATTGGCGATGATCAGGTTGCGATAAGTGTCGGCATCGCGCGCGTTGTCGTTCGTGTAGATCTGGTAGCGCAGCTTGTCGGTCTCGATGGCACCCTTGGGCGCGTTGGCATTGGCGTTGGAGATGGCCGCCCTGATGTCCTGCAGGCCGATGCCATATTTCGAGAGCGCCAGCGGATTGACATCCACGCGCACCGCCGGCAGGGCGGAGCCGCTCACGTTCACCGCGCCGACCCCTTTGATCTGCGACAGGCGCTGGGAGATGACCGCATCCGCGGCATCGTATATCTGGCCCTGCGTGAGCACGTCGGAGGTCATCGCCAGCTGCAGAATGGGGAAGTTCGAGCTGTTGATCTTCCGATAGGAGGGATTGTGAGTCAGCGCCGAGGGCAGGTCCGCATGCGCGGCGACGATCGCCGCCTGCACATCGCGCGCGGCACCTTCGATGTCGCGATCCACGCCGAAAGTGAGCTGAATACGCGAGTTGCCGACGGTACTGTTGGAGGTCATGTCGTCGACGTCCGCGATCGCCCCCAGGTGACGTTCGAGGGGGGTCGCGACAGTGGCGGCCATGCTCTCGGGGCTGGCACCGGGGAGCGAGGCCTGCACGAAAATCGCGGGCACGTCGATCTTCGGCAGCGGCGCCACCGGGAGCAGGGTGAATGCGGCTATGCCGCTGAGAGCGACGCCGAAGGTGAGCAGAATCGTCGCCACCGGTCTCGCGATGAACGGCGCGGAAATGTTCATGCGGGATTATCCGCAAGGTCTGCGCTACCGGACTCCGGATCGAGCCGCTGCTGAGTGCGCTTGGAGAGACGGTCGAAGGCGAGGTAGGTCACCGGCGTGGTGAACAGCGTCAGCACCTGGCTGAGCAGCAGGCCGCCCACGATGCTCACGCCCAGGGGATGGCGCAGCTCGGAGCCCGTGCCGGTGCCGAACATGAGCGGCAGGGCACCGAAGATCGCCGCCACGGTCGTCATGAGAATCGGGCGGAAGCGCAGCAGGCACGCCTGGTAGATGGCTTCGCGCGGGGGCAGGCCCTGGTTGCGCTCCGCGTCGATGGCGAAG
>CAZLYG010000574.1:0-3216 GCA_964563075.1 uncultured Steroidobacteraceae bacterium
CGGCATTCCAGAAGGTGAGCGCATCCAGCAGCGCCTCGCACAAGATCACTTCCGGCTGACCCTGGAGGCCTTCGCGGTTCAACACCCCGCGATGTGGCCCCGGCAGATACAGGTGCTTCGGTGTCCCTGCACGCAGGTTGTCCAGGAGCTTGCGTCCATAGGCGCCGACGACGTGCGGACGGTCACTGCCGTCGGCATGATCGAACAGCGGGATCACGATCGAGCCGTTCAGGTGCTCGTGACCGGAGTCACGCAGGATGCCGACCCGTTGTAGCGCGGTGCGCATCTGCGCACCGGCTTTGTATTGCTTCGGAGCGAGCCGATAGGCGAGTGTCCGGTTCGCATACCCCATGCGGAAGCGCTCGATCAACTCCATCGATCCCAGGCCGCGCTTCTCCAGGTACGCGAGCGCCTCGGAACTGTCCTTGAGTGTCTGGTGATAGAACTCGATCACCTGATCGAGCAACGCTTGATCGCCCTCGGCCTCACCGACGCTGACAGAGAACGACTGCGCCGCACGGAGCTTCCCCGCGGATACTTTCCGCGCAGGTACGGACTCAGAGACGGCAGCGGCTAAGGAGGGATGCTCCTTCAAGAGCAGCTCGCACGCATGGCGGAAGGACACCCGGTGCGAGCGCATCACCCAGTCGATCACCGTGCCGCCGGCGTTGCAGCCGAAGCAGTGCCACAGGTTCGTCTTAGGGCTGATCACGCAGCTCGGGGTGTCATCACCCTCGTGCCATGGGCAGCGGCAGGCCAGATCCTTCCCTTGCACGGTGAGTGCGATCCCCTGGCCCTCGATCAGACGCGCAAGACTCACTTCCTGCTTCAAGCGCTCCAGCTCCGCATCCGGGATCCGCGCCATCGAGTCCTCCCATCAACCGGGGAATACCCAAAAACCTGTCAAGTACCCCGGAGGCAAAATAATTCGGCGCACATCCTACGCCGTTTTGGCGTATCGTCAACGGCGTTCCGCATAGCGAGGATTAGGGTATGCACGCCAGACCCCACACCGATTGCATCGCCGGCATTCCGATGACTCAGGATGAGAAGCAGTTCTTCAAGGCACTCGGGGCGCGCATCGCCGAGCTGCGAAGGACGCACGGCTTAACGCAAGCGCAGCTCGCCGAGAGCCTGAAGCTCACTCAGCAGATGGTCGCTTCCTACGAGGTCGGCCGCCGTCGCGTGCCGGTCTCGCTCCTGCCGGCGGTTGCCCAGGTGCTCGCCGTCTCTGTCGAGGCACTCATCGGTGAGAGGCAAGCCAGCCCCGGCAAGCGCGGCCCTACCCCGAAGCTGCAGCAGCAGATGGAGCGCATCCAGCGCCTCCCCAAAGCCCAGCAGCGCTTCGTCATGCAGATGATCGATACCGTCCTCGCTCAGCAGGATCGCTAGGGATCGATCGGCCACTCAAGGGAGATCATCGTGGCGAAGTCCCAGCGCACCGGCGCCGTCGTGCCCGTCGAGCACATCACACAGTCGATTCTGTTTCTGCGGGGGCAGCGCGTCATCCTCGATTACGAGCTGGCCGCGATCTACGGTGTGCCCACGGGCCGGCTGAACGAGGCGATCAAGCGCAATGCCGCACGGTTCCCGGAGGACTTCATGTTCCAGCTCACCCGGGAGGAGGCGGAACGTTCAAGATCGCAATTTGCGATCTTGAACAACGGCCGGGGCCGTAACCTCAAGTACCTGCCACACGCCTTTACCGAGTACGGGGCCATCCAGGCCGCCAATGTGCTGAACTCACCGCACGCCATCGAGATGGGGGTCTATGTCGTGCGCGCCTTCGTCAAGTTGCGCGAGGTGCTCGCCTCCAACAAGGATCTCGCCCGCAAGCTCCAGTCCCTCGAACGCTCCCTGCTCGCGCTGGACCTGAAGACCCAGCGCCAGTTCAAGGAGGTCTACGAGGCGATCCGCGCCCTGATGGACCCCCCGCAGCCCAAGCGCCGCGGCATCGGCTTCACCGCCGATCTGGACACCCCGAAGTAGCCCCCTCGGCAGGCCACATCGTGGCCCATTAGCCGCCGGTTGCCTATCCTGCACGGCACCGATCACAGCCCCGAACGTCACACACAGGCGTCGGTTTCGATGGGGGCGGGGACGGGCCGATTCGATCGGCAGGCGCTACTTGCGCGGCTTCGTTCCCTTGCTCTCGCGCAACACGTCCTCGTACTTCACGAACAGCAGCTCCAGGGCCTGGCGCAGCAGGCGGCTCTGCGGGATCTCCGTCCGCATCGAGAGCTCCTTGAGCTTACCGGCCGTCTCGGCGGGAACATACAGACCCAGCTGCTGGCCGGTTCGGGGTGCCATGCACACATCTCTCTGTCTAGACTCGTCTAGACTACGATATTCGAGAGGAGTAGTTTACATCCGCGTCTAGACAAGCGGCCTCCGGCCGGGCGCCAACCCGACCGGAGACCTACCACAACCACGTACGTACGAGGTACGCAATCATGGGTTCCCAACCCGGTCATTCTACGCGCCGGCTCCGCTCGGCCATCCCCGCCAGCCTCAGCCACCACCCCGCACCAGCGGATCCGCAGCTCTCCCGTCGTGCACGGCGACAGTGCGCCCTGCAGCGACCCGCCGTAGCCGCCGCCTTCGGCGATGTACTGCGGGAGCTTCGTCAGCAGCGCGGACTCACTCAGGAGGGCCTCGCTGAGGCCGGGGGATTTCACCGCACGTACCCCTCCTTGCTCGAGCGCGGGTTGCGCACCCCACCTTGCTCGCGCTCTTTCGCCTGGCCGACTCCCTCGGGGTGTCTGCGCCCTCGCTCATGCAGATGACCTCGGAGCGGCTGAACCGGCACCAACCATGAACGCCCCTAAAGCTCAGACCCGCACCCGCTCGCACGTGACCGTCAGCACCGCTGAGCTGACGCAGATCCGCGCTCACCTGGTCATGGCCGTGAGTGCGATCTCCGTGTGTCAGGAGATCCTAAAGACCGCCCTGCGCCAGGCCGACTTCGACGGCGAGGTCGCCCCGGTCATTCAGCAGCTCCTCATCGACACGCTCATCGAGCAGATCGAGCACCTGACCAAGCTCGCACATGCGCAGCCGCCGTGAGCCTGAGCCGTGTGTGGCACGCCCCGCGACACGCGCGTGAACACTTGTAACACACAACATCCCGCGCCCACTCAACAGCTTGCGCG
Source organism: uncultured Steroidobacteraceae bacterium (assembly GCA_964563075.1). GTDB lineage: Bacteria > Pseudomonadota > Gammaproteobacteria > Steroidobacterales > Steroidobacteraceae > 13-2-20CM-66-19. The sequence goes on from CAZLYG010000574.1 coordinate 3,153, forward strand.
ACAACAGCCGCCCGCTCATGGCGGGCATCAGGTGTGTACCTCCACGACCCGGGACCCGCGCCAC
>CAZLYG010000575.1:0-3216 GCA_964563075.1 uncultured Steroidobacteraceae bacterium
CATCAGTCCCATTGCGCCAACGGGAGAGGTTGTCGGGACGCCGTCCCTTATGGCACACCCAGCGCTCTCGGCCAGCATGACCGCACGAATCCACTCCTGCGGGGCGGTTGTTCGAGAGGAAGCCTCTGCGATGAGCGGCTCCCACTCCTGCGTTCCGCAAAAGACCGGCTCTTGGCCGGTGGCGGCTCGCGACTCGGGAGAGCAAATGAAAGCGCTGACGAGTGCTGCAAGGGTGACGAGACTGCGAGCGATCGGGCCGGTCATCTCCAAGTCCACAGCGGCGTTGCCGTGCCGACGAGCTGAGCGCGGTCGACGGGGCCGAAATAGCGACTGTCGAAGGACGCCCCATTCTCCGTGTTCAGGAGAAACATCTGCTCCATAGCGAGTGTCTGACAGCCGTGCCACTGGACGAGCTGGCGTCCTGCTGCGTCGTACGATCTGGCTAAAGCGAGTGATTGCCCATCGACGCTGACGCGGCCGTTCAGCTCGCAGATCCGGTCTCCGGGTCCAGCGACAACGTGTTTGAGTGCCGGCACGTTCTCGGGTAGGTAGCGCCGCTCATCGGCGAGTCGTCTAGCCGCTCTGGGGAACCACACCAGCACGAGTGACCCGGCCGATGGTAAAGCCGTCGCCGGGTGAACCATGTACCACCCGCGCGGTGCGCTGCCGCTCGGGTTGTAGACGAGCCTAAAACGGTGTTCCGCAAACGACGTGGCGGTGATCGTAGTTGCTCCCAGGAGCGCGACAGCCAGCGTCATCGAGGTCGCTCTGAGACTGCCCAACCTCTGATGCTTCTTCGGTCCTGGGCACAGGCCTCCCAGCGGGTGAGCGTGTGGCCGCCGGGCGTGGGCCGGCGAACCATGCGGACTGTTATCCACAGTGCGTCGATCCGTTACGAAAGCTTCCTAAGTTACTCTTAGGAGTTACGCGCTGAGGATGTGGCTGAGAACACGTCGATTCCGCGTGTTTCCATTTCCGATAGCACGACTCTCGATTTCCGATAGCACGAGATCGAGGCATTTGTGATAGCACGAGGCTATTCACGACTTTTCCCCAGGGAGAGGGACCGAGTCAGCGTGCCGATCAGTTGCGAGATAGCCGGTCGGAGGAGCGGCCGGAACGCCAGCAACTCGTCGCTGCATTGCGTGCGCTCCAGCGTAAGACAGTAGCCGGGCAGCGACTGCTGTCTGACGATGGCGCGTATCTCGAAAGCGAACGTGGCGAGCGGAGCCAGGCTGCCTGACTTGGCGTGAAGGTGACGAATGCTGAAGCGCCATCCGTCAGGCTGACGACCGCCGTGCTTGCGCACGAGGCGATATAGCCAGCGCTCAATCCCGCCGCTCAGCTCGAAATATTCCCGGTCAATCGTCAGAACCAAGCTCTGATCCAGGACGGCCGCGTAGAACCAGTCCGGCAGGATCAGCTCGATACCCTGCGGGCGCCCCCGTTCATCGGCACGTTCGACCCATTCGTTGATCCAGGAGAAGCGGTGCAACCGTCGGCCGGCGGTTTGTCTGATCGACGTGGCGATCGTGGTCGACTGCAAGCGATCCAGGGCTGCCTTCAGACGGGCGTAATCCCGAGCGGAAGTGCCTCTCCCGACGAACGTAAGGATGCTGTACGGCGTCGTCGCCATCAGGCGCGATGTGGACAAGCCGGCATCACGCGCCTCGACAATCTGCGAGGCCGCCCAGATGAGAATATCCGCGTCCCAGATTGTCGCGATACCGTGCTCTGCGGTCCCCTCGACTCGAATGACGACCTGGCCGGAGGAGAAGTCGATTGGCGTTGTGCGCCTGGATTTCGCAAGGGAGAAGAAGGGGTACATCATGAGGTCCTGGGCGTCTCGCGGCTTGAGGTCCCCGGGTAGGGACTGAAAGATTTCGAGCTGTTCGCGATCGTCAGATGGGGAGCGCCTGGGCGGCGGCAAGCGCAGTTACTCAGCGGCTGTAGTTCGGATCGGAGGTGCTCTCGCACACCCGGGCATTTGCCCAGCTCTCGAGCTCGTCCATGCGGTATGTCACCCGGCGACCCAATTTGCGGAAAGGCGGTCCACCACCAATACCCCTCATTTTCTCAAGCGTTCGGGGCGAGAGCTTCAGGAAGGCGGCTGCCTCGTCGTTCGTCAGGTAGGGGGTCGATGGGGCCGTGAGGTGCGATTCCATCATTCCAACTCCAGCGATCCAGGGGATTCTCAGTCCGAGCACTGCGGGCTCGGGACAGCATGGAGCGGTAGTTGCGCGGTGTTCAGGGAGACTTGGCGCGGTGGTGTGAATGTCCCTTGTCGGCGAGACGATCGTGAAGCAGGCGGCGGTACCCACCTTCGACGAGCACCCGGCCGCGCCGCAACAGATGGCGCACTTGAGCTCGCAGGTCTCCGTCCGCGTGCCAGCGCAGGTCCGCGTTCTTTTGACCAAACAGGGCGGTGGCGATCTCTCTGTGGGAGGCTCCGACCGCGGCGCCATCGAGAGCCTGAAGGGTCCGCATGTGGACCAACGATTGCCTGGAAGGATAGGGGCAGGAGACCGCGCGCCTCTGCATCGATGCAGGGTCTAAAATAGCCAGAAGATGCGACGCCGCCGACCAGCGAGCGGAAAGGTTAGCCTCGCCAGGCAAGAGGAATGCGAACGAATCCCCCTCTGAGAGGTCCCTGGAGAGGGTGGCACGTAGATCTGTGCCCAATCCAGCGCAAGCGATATGCAGATCGCCGCCGTCTTGAATGAGGGTCTTACGGCCTGGGAGCTTCCAGACGGAAAGGCGAGATGCCGCCGATGTGGCATCGGGGTTCCGAACCACTCGAATGGCAGCTGCTAACTCTGGCAGCCAAGCGGGGGACGCCTGGCGGGCATCGAGATCGGGGTCCTCGACGAAATCGCAACCCCCAATGCGACGCGCCCTGCTTCAGATCGCCGTGCCACGCCTGCAGGCACAATGCCCGGTATTCGTGATTGCGGAGCAGGTATTCCCACGCGAGTGAACCGCCATCCAAGCAAAGGGCATACAGGTATGCGGCCTGCGCTCTCCAGGTGGTTGGTGTTGGATCAAGCACGCAAAAAATCCCCTCGGACTGAGCTCGCGGTAGGCTAACGCCTGGCAACGGCGCCCGCAGTTGGTAAATCGACGGATTTCTGTCAGAAATGACGGCCAGGGCTCGAAAATAGTGTAAGCGTCTGAGCCTGGCCGCATAGCCGGCCGGACTCGCAGTCCGGATGATGT
>CAZLYG010000576.1:0-3210 GCA_964563075.1 uncultured Steroidobacteraceae bacterium
GCTGGCCGCGATGGGCCGACGCTCTCATTCCGCGGAATCGACAACCTGGTGTACTACCGCCAGCCGGCCGGTAATTTGCGCGAGTACGTCGACTACACCGGCTGCGGCAACAGCCTGAGCATGCTGCACCCGCGCACCTTGCAGCTGATCATGGACAGCCTGCGCTACTGGGTGCTGGAGATGCATGTCGACGGCTTCCGCTTCGATCTGGCCTCCGCGCTGGCGCGGGAGCTGTTCGAGGTCGACCGCTTGGGCTCGTTCTTCGACACCATCGGCCAGGATCCGGTGCTGTCCCAGGTCAAGCTGATCGCAGAACCCTGGGATCTGGGCAGCGGCGGCTACCAGGTCGGCAACTTCCCTCCCGGCTGGAACGAATGGAACGACAGGTATCGTGACACGATGCGCGCCTACTGGAAGGGCGACGGCGGCTTCATAGGTGAGTTCGCGCGGCGCTTCACGGGCTCAGCCGATCTGTACGAGGCGAGCGGACGCAAGCCGCACGCCAGTGTGAACTTCGTGACCGCCCATGATGGCTTTACCCTGCAGGATCTGGTCAGCTACAACACCAAGCACAACGAGGACAATGGCGAGGACAATCGGGACGGCAGCAACGATAACCGCTCGTGGAACTGCGGCGTCGAAGGCCCCACGAGCGATCCCGCCATCAGCGCCCTGAGGTGGCAGCAAAAGCGCAACCTGTTCGCGACTCTTCTCTTGTCGCAGGGCGTGCCGATGGTGCTGGCGGGTGACGAGCTGAGCCACTCGCAGAAAGGCAACAACAACGCCTAGTGCCAGGACAACACGGTCTCCTGGCTGGAATGGCACCTGGATGCGGATCAGCGGCGCTTCGCGGATTTCGCCGCCCGCATGATCACGCTGCGCCGCCGGCATCCGGTGTTCAGCCGGCGTCGCTTCCTGCAGAGCGAGACCATCACGGCCGAGGGGCTCAAGGAGATCATCTGGCTGAACGAGGACGGCCATGAGATGACCGTCGAGCAGTGGAACCTGCATCACGCACGCTGCCTGGGTGTGTATCTCTCCGGAGCGGCCATGGAGCGCAGCGACGGCCGGGGGCGGCCCGTCAAGGACAACAACTTCCTGCTGCTTTTCAACGCGCACCACGAGCTCATTCCCTTCACCATGCCGGAGTTCCTGTCCGACAAGTCCTGGTGGACGGAGCTCGACACTGCGTTCGAAGCGGATCCCTTCCAGCAGCGACCTCACCCCGCGGACATGAAATATCCGCTGCAGGGCCGCTCACTGGTGCTGCTACGGGAGACTGCGTACCGATGAGCCGGCATTGCATGCCCTTCGGGGCCGAGCTGACCGCCGACGGGCAGGTTCGTTTTCGGCTTTGGGCACCCTCCGCGAGGAGTGTCGAGCTGGTCATCCACGATGGACCGACTCTGACGATGCCCGCGGCAAGTGATGGCTGGTACGAGCTTGTGACATCCGAGGCTCGCGTCGGCACGCGCTATCAGTACCGTATCGACGGCAAGCTGGACGTCCCGGACCCGGCTTCGCGTTTCAATCCCAACGACGTGGCCGGCCCGAGTCAGGTCGTGGATCCCGAGGCCTTCGACTGGGACGATGGCGCGTGGCGCGCTCCACCGTGGCACGAAGCGGCAGTGTACGAGCTTCACGTAGGTACGTTCAGCGAGGAGGGGACATTCAGCGGCGCCGCCAGCAAGCTGGACCATCTGGTAGAGCTGGGGGTCACGGTCATCGAGTTGATGCCCGTAGCCGATTTTCCGGGTGCTCGCGGCTGGGGCTATGACGGCGTTCTGCTCTACGCGCCGGAATCGGCGTATGGGACGCCCGAGGACCTCAAAGCATTCGTGGCCGCCGCACACCGGCGTGGCATCGCAGTCATGCTGGATGTCGTTTACAACCACTTCGGCCCCGAAGGCAACTATCTGAATGCCTACGCGTGCGAGTTCTTCACGCAGCGGCACAAGACTCCCTGGGGTGATGCGATCAACTTCGACGGACCCGCCAGTCGCACGGTGCGTGATTTCTTCATCCACAACACGCTCTATTGGCTGGAGGAGTATCACTTCGACGGCCTGCGCTTCGATGCCGTGCACGCCATCAAGGACGACAGCGAGCAGCATCTGATGATCGAGATTGCGCGCCGCGTTCGTTCCGGGCCGGGAGCGCACCGCAACATCTACCTGGTGCTCGAGAACGGCGCAAATCAGGCCCGGTTGCTTGGACCTGACAAGTGCGACGCGCAGTGGAACGACGATGTTCACCACTGCCTGCACACGATCCTCACGGGCGAGAGCGACGGCTACTACGAAGACTATGTCGACAACCCTCATGCGATGCTGTGCCGCTGCCTGGCCGAAGGGTTCGGCTATCAGGGCGAGCAGTCCCGGCACGAAGGGCATGCGCGCGGGGAGCCGAGCCGCCATCTGCCGCCGACGGCATTCGTCATCTTCCAACAGAACCACGACCAGATCGGCAACCGCGCGCTCGGTGAGCGGCTCCGCCATCTCGTGAAGAATGAGGATGCGCTGCGCGCCGCGGCCGCTGTCGTGCTTCTGGCACCTTCGGTGCCCATGCTCTTCATGGGAGAGGAATGGGCGGCACCGCAACCTTTCCCGTACTTCTGCGACTTCCAGGCCGATCTCGCGCAAGCCGTGCGCGAGGGCCGCAAGCGGGAATTTGCCAAATTTGCGAGGTTCAGTGACCCCGCGCACGCGCAGCGGATCCCGGACCCGACCGATGCGCGCACCCTGGCGACGGCCCGTCTGGACTGGAGCCAGACGAGCCAGCCCGAGCATGCGAAATGGCTGGATCACTATCGCCGCCTGCTCGCGATCCGCAAGCGCGACATCGCGCCGCGAATCCCCGAGATCCACTCGGGTACCTGCGTGAAGCTGGAGCCCAACGGCGCTTTCGCCGTCGACTGGCGGCTTCAGAGCCAGAGCGTGCTGCACCTGCTGGCCAACCTGACCAACCGGCCGGTGCCAATCGTCGGCCGCGCCGCCGGACGGATGATCTTCTCGACGCATCCCGACATCCGCTCCGCGCTGAAACGTAACGAGCTGGCTCCCTGGAGCGTGACGTGGCTGCTGGAGCAGGGACTTGCCTGAGACTGAGTCCCGCATTCCGCGCGCTACCTACCGCATCCAGCTCAATGCGGGATTCACTTTCCGTGACGCCACGGGCATCGTGCCTTATCTCGCCTCCCTGGGCGTCAGC
>CAZLYG010000577.1:0-3207 GCA_964563075.1 uncultured Steroidobacteraceae bacterium
CAGCCCCATGGACACGGCCGGAATCAGGAACAGGTACAGCCAGGGGTGATAGCCGAAGAAGGGCGCGAGATCCGCCTGGCCCCGCTCGAAGAAGCCCCCGAGGAAGAAGGTGAGCAGATTCGCCAGGACGAGGAAAATCAGGATGAACACGTACGCCAGCGGCGTTGCGAAATAACTCGCGAGCTCGCGACGCATGATGACGGATATCACTGGTGGTCCCCCGTGACGGCAAGCCGGTCAGCGGCGCGACGTGTGCCGATGGAATAAGGTTGATCCATGCTTCAAGCGGTGATCGTGCGGAAGACTTCGTCCAGCCGGCCCGATTCCAGATGCAGCTCCTTGAGCTTCAGGCCCTCGCGTGCCGCGAGCTCCGAGACCGCCGTCAGGATCAGTGCCCCGCCGCGCGGCAAAGCCGTGAGGCGGGCCTCACGCTCGCTGAGCTCGACACCCGCGACGGTGGGCAGGGCTGCGATGGCGCTGCGGAACGCAGCGAGCTGCTCCGACTTCTCCAGTTGCAGAGACACGGCGTTGTGGTAACGCGAGCGGTTGGCGAGTGCGACGGGCGTGTCGTCGGCGACGATGCGGCCGCGCGCGATGATGATGGCGCGCGTGCAGACTGCCGCCACCTCCTCGAGGATGTGCGTGGAGATCACGATGATCTTGTCACGCGCCATCTCGTTGATGAGCTGGCGCACCTCGTGCTTCTGGTTGGGATCGAGTCCGTCAGTGGGCTCATCGAGAATCAGCACGGGCGGGTCGTGCACGATCGCCTGTGCCAGGCCGACACGGCGGCGAAAGCCCTTCGAGAGCGTCTCGACGGTCTGCTCGAGCACCTTTTCCAACTGCAGCCGGCCGATCACGTAGTCCAGGCGTGCCGTGCGCCGCGCACCCGCGAGCTGACGCAGATCGGCGATGAAATCCAGAAAGCCGCGCACCGTCATCTCGCCGTAGGTCGGAGCTCCTTCGGGCAGATACCCGAGGCTCGATTTCGCTGCGATCGGGTCATTCTCGACATCGTGCCCGCAGATGCTGGCGGTGCCGGAAGTCGGCGTGACGAAGCCGGCGAGCATGCGCATCGTCGTCGTCTTGCCGGCGCCGTTCGGGCCCAGAAACCCCAGGACTTCACCGGGGTTCACCTGGAAGCTCACGTCATCGACGGCCGTGAGCGCGTGGTACCGCTTGCTCAGATGTTCTGTCTTGATCATGGAAGTGCGGCCTTCAGATGCGCTCTAGATAGGGTCAGGCGTAAAAAGTTCCGTGCCCGTCAGCGCGAAATTGTGGCTGTTGTGTACCACCGATTTCAAGCGTCCGCCGCGTGGACGCTCCTGCGGGCGCGCCGTTGGAACCCAGCGCAGGGAGTTTCAGTCAGTAGCGGAGTATGCCCCGCGCGCGCCAGTACAGAATGACGATGGCCCCGCCGAGCATTCCGCCCAGATGGGCAAAATGGGCAACATCGCCCTGCCGTCCGGTCACCCCATAGTAGAGCTCAAGCACGCCGTACAACGTTACGAACAGCCAGGCGGGCATGGGGATGGCGAAGTACACCAGCAGCTTCTGCCGCGGAAAGAAGACGGCGAACGCCAGCAACAGGCCGAAAATGCCGCCGGAGGCTCCGATCGTCGGCTCCGCCGAGCTCGTGGCCGCCTGTACGGCGAGTTGCGTCGCGGCGGCCGCCAACACGCACGCGAAGTAATACAGCGTGAAGCGGCGCGTGCCACAGAATTGCTCCAGCGGCGCACCGAACATGAACAGCGCGAACATGTTGAAAAAGATGTGCAGCCAGTTCTCGTGCAGGAAGGCGTACGTCACCAGCTGCCAGGGCTCGAAGCCGGCGCCCAGCGGCCGCAGTGCTCCGAGGATCGTCAACAGCCGGCCGGTCGCCAGGTCGAGGAGGAACAGGGCGATGTTGATCAGCAGAATGGCCCGCGTGGCGGGCGGCAGGGCGCGCAGCATGGCGTAAGTCTACCGGGGACCGATCCAGCGCTGCAGGAAAACCAGATCGAGCCAGCGGTCGAACTTCCTGCCGACCTCGCGCAGGTGTCCGGCGCGCTCAAACCCATGCCGCTCGTGAAAGCGAATCGAGGCCGTGTTTGCCGCATCGACGCCCGCGATCATCACGTGCTTGCCGAGCACGGCGGCCCGCGGAAACAGCGCTTGCAGCAACGTGCTGCCGACGCCGCGGCCTCTACAGTCTGCGCGCACGTGCACGGTATGCTCCACCGTATACCTGTACCCCGGCCACGAGCGGAAATCGCCAAAAGTGGCGAAGCCCAATACGCCGGAAGAGTCGCGGGCGATGAGCACGGGGTAGCCACTCGCAATGCGTTGCTCGCGCCACTGCTGACGCTCCTGCAGTGTCACCGGTACTTCGGAATACACGGCGGTGGAGGTGGCAATCACCTCGTTGTAAATGGCCAGCAGGCCGGGGAGGTCGGATTCCTGCGCGTCGCGGATGTCCATGCGCCGCCCGTGCGATCCGCGTCAGCGCGGCGGAGGCAGCTGGCTGCTCAGCTTGTCGGCGGCACTGAGCAGGATGGGCAGGCAGCGCTCGAGCAGCTCGCGCCGTGACACCCGCGAAGCCTGGGCGCTGACGTTCATCGCGGCGACTACCACGCCAACGACGTTCCGCACCGGAACCGCTATGGAGCGAAGTCCGATCTCGAGCTCCTGGTCGTTCAGGGCGTAGCCGTCAGTGCGTACTGCCGCGAGCACCTCCTCCAGCTTCTTACGCGAGGTGACGGTGTACTTGGTGTGCGGGACGAACTCGACTTTGGCGAGCTCCGTCGACACCTGCTCTTCGCTCAAGTGCGACAGGAGCACTCTGCCGAGCGCGGTGCAGTAGGCCGGGAGGCGACTGCCCACTCCGAGAGTGACCGACATGATCCGCTTGGTCGCCGCCCGCGCCACATAGACGATCGCACCTTCATCGAGTACGGCGACCGAGGAAGCTTCCCCGAGCAACTCGCTCATCTCTTCGAGGACGGGCTGGGCGGCGATCGGCACGGGCGCCGTGGACAGGTACGCGTATCCCAGATTGAGGATTCGCGGCTGCAGGAAATACGTCCGGCCATCCGTCGCCGCATAGCCAAGCTCCCTCAGCGTATACAGACAGCGCCTCACCACCGCGCGGGTCAGGCCCGTAGCGCGACTCACATCGGCGATCGTCAGCCGCCGGTCGACGCCGGCGAAGGCCCGGATCACGTGCAG
>CAZLYG010000578.1:0-3204 GCA_964563075.1 uncultured Steroidobacteraceae bacterium
GGTCCGCGTGTCCGAGCATCGCCTGGATGAAGCGGATGTCGGCGCCGTTCTCCAACATATGTGTGGCGCAGGCGTGGCGGAACAGGTGGCAGGCGCCGGGCTTGTGGACGCCGGCGAAGTGCATGTAGCGCCGCACCCGATCGGCCACATACTGCGGGGTCATCGGCTCGCCGTAGTCGGTCAGGAACAGTGCCTCGCAGTCCGCAACGAGCAACTGCGGCCGCCCCTCCAGCATGTACTTCTCGACCCAGGCCGCGGCACGCTCACCGATCGGAACGACTCGATCACGGCGACCCTTGCCCTCGCGCACGACCACGAGGCGCCGGGTCAGGTCTACATCGTAGAGCGCAAGCCCCGGCAGCTCCATGCGCCGCAAGCCCGTCGAGTAGAGCGTTTCCAGCATCGCCCGATCGCGCAGGCCCTGGGCGCCGGTGGGCTCGGCCTCGCGCAGGATCGCCTCCACTTCCGGCACCGAGAGGATCACGCGCGGCAAGTGCTTGGGCGTGCGCGGGAGCGTCAACTCCGAGGCCGGGTTGTAGAGGATGTGGTTCTCGCGAGCCAACCACTTGAAGAAGGTTTTCAAGGGCGCCAGGCAGCCGAACTGCGAGCCCAAGGTCATCGGCCGGCCATCGCTCTTGCGGTGGTAGTACAGATGCCGCTGGTAGCGCTCCAGGACCGGTTTGGTGATGTCCCTGGGGTCCTGGAGCGTGCGCTCCTCACACCAGCTGATGAAGCGCCGGATGGCCACCCGGCGCGCCCTGATCGTGTCCTCGGAGTACCCTGACACCCGCATCCAGTCAAAGTGCGCCAGCATGTAGTGCGTCAGGGGATGCTCAGCGAGCGCATCCACGCGCACCTGTCGGGGACCAGGCGGCTTCGGCCACACGGTCTTGCGGTGCTTTAACCGCTGCCCTCTGCGCGGCATGGGTGCTGCTCAACCCGCAGCCGTCGCGGACGGTGAGTACGATGCCGAACGAGCGGCACTCGGGGTAATCTGCGTTTTCGAGTGCGCTTCGGGCGATGTCGGCAAAACGCCGCCTTCACCGGGCTTTCCGTGCGGGTGATCTTCGTGACCGTCGGCCGACTGGACCCCGGCCCCGCCCCGACCGGGCTCCGACTGGCCTTCGCTCGACCCCGACCGCTCAGCGTCGTACCCGCGTTGGAGCGTCTGGATATCGATCAAGCCGCTGGCGTGCGGGGCGGGACTATCGGCCTTGCCGTCGAACACGAGTTCGTACTCGAAGGATTGCCCACGACCGCTGCGATGCACCAGGAGGTATTGCAGCTCCACCAAGCGTGCCAGATGGATCTTCAACTGTGTGTCACCCCAGCGCGTGTGCTCGCGCACTGCCCGGCGACTAAAGCGGTACTGCGTACGGCGTATCTGCTGGGAAGCGCAGTTCGCCTCGACCATCTCCACCACCAGTCCCAACAGCCGGCGCGTCTGCGGCGGCAGCTCATCGAGCGTGCGCCCCAGGACTTCGTGCGCAAGCTGGTTAGCGAGGGCGACATCGGCGAGGGTGACTTCGACGTAGCGGTACTCCCGATCACCCTGGCGAAGCGTTTTCACCGATCGCTGGTGTTGATGCAGCAGCGCGATCGCATCGATCAGCGTCAGGTACTTCTCGTGATCGCGCCGGGTGCGCGTACGGTCATCCAGGAACGTCAGCCGGTCCGCGTACGGGTTGACCACGGCCAGCGGCTCCAGCAGCCGCTGCGCGTTCTGGTGCATTTTCACGATCTGCTCGCGGGCCATCCGGGCCGTGAGCCCGGCGAGTGTCCGTCGGGCGCGCTGCGCGGCATGGATCGCCTGGGTCTGCTGTCTGCCTTCATCCACCGAGAGCACCAGACACCGGTTCAACAGCTCCTCGTCGATTTCCGCGGCCGTGGTGGTGAGAGCGATCATCACCGGACCCTCGACGTGATACTCCTCGGTCGTCAGCTTCCCCGTAGTGGGGTCCTTGGAGGTCGAGGCGATCGTCAGCTCCCCCTCGCTCTGCAGCAGCTTCAGGGCGTAGCTCGCCCGGTGCGCGCCTTCCTCCTCGGCGATAGCGAGCAGCTTGTGCTTCAAGTTCATCTCGCCCATGTAGAACAGGCTCTGCCCGGTCATCGCCGAGTAGACGATGCGATCCTCCGCCGGCACGAAGCGCAGGACTGCGTCCAGCAATGAGGACTTGCCCGCAGCACTGGTGCTTTGGATCAACAGCGCCAGCGGTCGCTCGAGCTTGCGCGAGACCGCCGCCAGATACCCCACCAGCGCATTGCTGCGCTCGCCCACGATCCCGCACGCCTCGAAGTCACCAGCCAGGCGCTCCAGCAGATCGGGAGCCTTCAACAGTGCCAGCGCCGTCTCCCGCTCACCCTCACTGATCGCGACCGCGGCGGGTTTCACTTCCAGCGCCGTGCGCAGCGCTTGCTCCTGCAGCGCTTCACACTGCAGCAACACCCGGCCCAGGTCGGCCTTGATCAGATCGTCCTGGACTTGCAGCTCACCGGCCGCCTGGGCGATGAAGATCGCACGTGCTCGGGCGCTGTAGAGCTCGAGCGTATCTACATGCACTCCCTCGCCCTGGGTGACCAGCAGGTTCACCCTGAGGCTCTGGAGGCTCAGATTCTTCTCCAACCCCCGCACGCGATAGCGTCGCTCGCCGAAGCTGAACACGTGCTCGCGCTCGGCTCCGATCGCCTCACTGATGGGCGCCGGTGGCTGCACAGGCGCATCCGGGATCACCTGGGCCGGCAGTGCGGGAGGCGCTGTGAGTGATGCGGACGGCGCCGCTGGCGCGGCGGACTTGACCACCACCGCGGTATTAACCCCGGCCACCCCTTTAGCCGCGGCTTCCTCGACTGCCGTCGTTGAAGCGGCTAAAGCAGCGATCGGCGAGGCCACTGCACAGGCGGCCGTAGTGCCTGTCGGAGGCTTCGGCTGACCCATGCCGGGCACAACTCTCGTGTCGGGCGCAGCCCCCTTTCCCAGCCACTGCGCCGAGCGGATCGCGACCCCCAGGCTCTTGCTCGCCGGCCCCACCTTCAGTGCGTACTCGTTCGCATCCATCCCTTTCGGGAAGTGGATCCGATAGCAGTCGAGGCCTTCGGCCGTGAGGCGCTCGGCGAGCTTAGCTGCCGCCCGCTCGCCAGCCTCGTCCCGGTCGTAGGCGATCAGCACCCGCTCGATGCCATGTTGTTGGAAGGCAGCCAGGTGAT
>CAZLYG010000579.1:0-3200 GCA_964563075.1 uncultured Steroidobacteraceae bacterium
GTTGCTGGTTGCGTTGTACGTGCCGCCGTTACTGCAGGTGGTCGCCAGCGAGGCGGGATAGTACGGACTCGAGGTGCTGCCGGGATTGGTTCCATAGGCCGTGGTCAGCGCCCCCCAGGCGACACTGCCCGCGCCGCGCAGACCGATGCGGCCGGGTCGATAGTATCCGCCGCTTGCGGTGTTGTCTCCGGAGTTGTAAGGGGTGCCGTTCGAGTTCTTGATGTAGTCCGTCTCGCCGTTGGTGAGCGAGGTGCCGTTGAGGAAGTTGCCGTACTCGTCGATGCCGAGTCCGAGGTAGCCCCCGACCAGACCGTCGTAGGGGGGATTCGCGTTGGAGCACGTATACGCCAGACTGCCGCCCCAGGCGCCGATGGCGGGAAACGTGTTGCTGCCGTAGATGGGATTGAGCCCGCAGCCCGCGGGCACGGTACCGCCGGTAATGGGCATGCAGCCATCCAGCAGGTAGAAGCTGATGCCGTCGGCACCGTCCTTGGCGTAACCACCGGAGTCGCCGAGGTAGGTGACCGTCTTGAAAGTGACCTGAAGACCCTGTCCGGTCGGATAGGGCGTCGCCGCCACGATGGCGCCGTTCTGGTGATAGCCACCGGGGTGGCCATTGGTGAAGCGCAGAGCCCCCTGACCGACCGCATCCGGCGTGGCCGGTGAGGCGGTTGCTCCCAGGTAGCCTTTTTGTCCGCCGACCAGAGTCTCGTTGTAGTACGGCAGGGTCGTGCAGCCCGGAAGGTAGTACGTCGGGTTGGAGCTGCTGTCAGTGCCCACCTGTTGACCCGGGTTCGATCCACCGGTGGCGCTGCTGGCGGTAAGACATGCGCCGTTGAAGTAGAACCAGGAATTGGTGGTGGTTGTGCCGGTGAAGTCCTCACTGAGATTGGTAGTGGAGGACTGCGCGCGCAGTACCGCGGGCGCCAGCAACACCAGCAGTGCGGCAAAGGTGGCTCCGCAGCTCAACACGGTGCGTTTCAACACGGCGCGTTCTCCGGGTTGCATGTGTAGTTGGGGGCGGTGACCTTCACGGCGAAAGTACTTTCGACGACGGCCACTGTGTTGGCGTCCGCGCCGTAGCCCATTGCGTCGATCTGATAAACCTCGCCGCTGCCATCGGCAGAGCTCCCCAGGTCGTAAATGTAGAAACCGGGCGCCTGGTAGTACGTGCCCGCCTTGTCCGCCTGCACGGTCATCCCCGAGGGCGTGTAGCTGGTCCAGAACGGCCACTGCTTGACATTCGCCGGCGCTACTCCCAGGGGTTGCGAGCAAACCTGCCCGTCCCCGTTGTTCGCATTGAGCATCTGGGTGCATGGGGATGAGGTCAGCGTACTGGTACCGCCCGAGCCCAGCCACCACTCTGCATACTGCTGCGCGGCCTCTGCCGCCAGCAGCGCGCGCTGCTTCTCGCGGACATTGCCGGCGATTCTGCTCTCCAGGCCGAAGCTGCGAAACATGCTCACGGCGAGAATGGTGACGACCAGCAGCAGCAGGAGGCTGGTGATCAAGGCCATGCCTCGCTCGCGGGCGCCGTTTTCACCAGACGGATATCTCATGACGCCACCCCCGCGCGGTTCATAACGGCGATGACCCGGTCGAATTTAATGGTCTGCTGGGCCGCGGTTGCGCTCGGGGGCGCGAGCGGATTCTTGAACGTCAGAATGACCCGTACTGCAGTGACGTTCAGCCAGTCATTCTTGGGCGATGGATTCGTGTTTGTCGTATCCGAGGTCGACATCTCATTGGCCAGCAGGTACGTATCGACGTTGTTGTCGTTCGCGTCGGCGCCGCTATTGCGTTGAATGCCATAGTAGATCTGCATGCTCTGCACGCCATAGACGAGGCTCACGGGACCCGTAGTGACCCCGGTGCTGTCGACCAGCGTGCATTGCAGCGACCGGTTGCCGGCGGCATCGGGAGCGCTGAGGCTGAAAGTGTTGGTGTACATGATAGTGGTGCCCGAGCCGGTGGGATTCGAGTTGCCGAGGCAGTTCACGACGGTGTCCCCGGGCTTGGTCGCAAACCGCACCGTGATGGTATCCAGGTTGCCGCCGGGGGCAGTGCCCAACACCGGCTGTGCGGTCGCCCATGCGCCGCCGCTCGGCAAGATACTCGACGTGTTCGTATGGGGATCGGGGAAGTAGCCGGCCGACTCGATCACATCGGCCATGAGCGTCATCGCCATGCGCTCGGCATCCTGCAACTGCGCCAGCTGGGCCTGATTCGTATAGGTGCGGCGGGTGCTCTGCACCATCGTGAACAGGCCGGCCAGCAGGAACAGCGCGATCAGGATGGTCACCGACATCTCGATCAGCGTCAGTCCGTATTGCCCCCGTCGCAGGCGCGCGGCGCTCCGTGATGGTATCTTCATGGCTGCACGTAAAGTGTGTAACTGTTGTTCTCGTAACCGGGTGCCGAACCGCCGCTGGACATCTGCGCGGCTGCGCTAGAAGCGGCCGCTTGCTGCTGCGCACTCAAGCTCACCGAGCTCTCCACCCACACTATGGTGATAGTGCAGGTCAGTGGCGGGGTCGCGTTGGGACAGCTGATGGTGGCAGTCGGGTTGGGCAGCAGTGTGACCAGCGAGGCGGCCCAGTTCTGTGTGTCGTAGGCGGCCAGTCCGGCAGGCGTGCACGGGTCGGGCCCCGAGCTGGTGCAGTCCGGCATCGCGACGTTCAGCTGGCCCGAGGAATCCGTGATGCTCCAGCTGCCCGGCGTGCCCTGAACCGTCGCGTTGATCGCGTTGAAAAGCCAGAAATCGCGATTGGTGTGCATCGTGGCCGCAAGGCCTGCCGCCTCGATCGCCGCCAACGAGCGCATACGCGCATTGGTGGTGCTCGAGAGCGCCAGGGCTTCCATGCCGACGACGCCCAGCAGCCCGACCGATATGACGATGAGCGCCACCATCACTTCGACCAGGGTGAAACCGCGTGACTGCGGCAATGGCATGGGTTGCAGGTGGCTCATGGTCACTCAGGTGCAGTTGGTCGGATCGCTGGTGTGCGTCGATGTCGTCGAGAGCCCGGAGAGCTGCAGGGTCAGGCAGCGCGTGTATTGCGGGTTCGAGGTTGCATCGTGCAGCGTATAGAGGTTGTTCGGTTGTCCGAGGGTAGTAGAGAAGCCCTCGCGGTTGAATACGACGTTGGGGACGCTGCTGTTGTTGGATGTCAGGGTGTCGGTGGACGTGAAGCCTTGTT
>CAZLYG010000580.1:0-3198 GCA_964563075.1 uncultured Steroidobacteraceae bacterium
CACCCGCGTATCTCCACGTCGCGGTTCGCGGTACGCGCAAATCCGCGGTAGGGAGTATAGAGCCGAAGAAACTCCTCGAGCGCCTCTGGAATGAGCCGAGGAGTCTCCCGCAAGAGCTGTTGCAGCTTGGGATCGCGGCTGAGGTGCACGCCGATGGAGCCGATGACCACGGTGGGTGCAATGATGCCGACGACAAGCACTTGCCGTACGCAGCCGACCAGCAATTCATCCGGGAACGGCTCGCCCGCATGGCGCGCCGCCAGGAGCGCGCTGGTCGGATCTTCTTGCGGATCGGCGGGCTCACGCTTGCGCAGCGCAATCAGTTCTCGCGCCATCGCGTAGAGCGCCAGACTCGTCTCCCGCACGACCGCGTCACTGTTGGATTGCACGGCCACGTTGAACGCACGGCCCGTTTCCCGCAGGGGCTCTGCCATCGCGGGCGGGATATGCATCCATTCGGCAAAGACGTGTACCGGTAGCCGGCTCGAGAAGTCCTCGCACAGATTGCCGCGCCCAGCGCTGATCAGCGGGGAGAGGAGGCTGACGCAAATCCGGCGCACCACCGGCTCCAGGTGCTGAATGCGGCGTTCCGAGAGCAGAGGATTGAGCACCTGACGAAAGGGCGTGTGCGCGGGCGGATCGAGGTGCAAGGGCGGGCGGCGGCCGGTGAAGGCCACCTTGGGGACCACGTTCTGCACGGAATTGATGAAGGTCGTGTAATCGCTGGCCGTACGAGCCACATCGGCGTACTTGCTCAGGCTCCAGAAGCCGTTCCAGGCGTTGCTCCACGCGACGGGTCGCTGCGCACGCAGCTTCCGAAAGAGCTCGTAAGGGCTGTCGGCCGTCTCAGGCAGCAGTGGATCGAAGTCCTCGGGATGAGGTGCTGAGCTCATGCGGGTGTACCGGCGGCCCGATCGCGCTCGACCACTATCGCAGACGATGTAAGCGCTTGCAAGGCGCGCCGCCGTAGCGGCCGGAAGGTTCCCTGCGGACCCGGGATCCAGGTGCTGTCGATCCGGCGTCTCAAGAGATCGCGCCGCGGCGCGGGGGCCGCCGCTCGACATTGACGCCGTTGGATAACTCCGACAATATGAGCCCGCGTGGTAGCGTTATCAACACGTCGGCTGGCGACCGTGGCCGGCATCACCTTCACGGTGCTCGGCGCAGCTGCGCAGGAGACTCCGCCTCCAGCGTACAAAGATCTCGCGCGCTCTCCCCAGGAGCGTGCGGCCGACCTCGTGCAGCGGATGACGCTGCAGGAAAAGGCTTCGCAGCTCGTCAATCAGGCCCGCGCAATCCCGCGTCTGGGCATCCCCGCTTATGACTGGTGGAGCGAAGCGCTCCACGGTGTCGCGGTCAACGGCACGACGGAGTTTCCCGAGCCCATCGGCCTCGCCGCGACATTCGATGTCGCCGGCATTCACCAGATGGCCACGGCGATCGGCGTCGAAGGCCGGATCAAGCATGCCCAGGCCGAGCGCGCCGGGCATTCCAACATCTTCGAGGGCCTGGACTTCTGGGCTCCGAACGTCAACATCTTTCGGGATCCGCGCTGGGGACGAGGCCAGGAGACCTATGGCGAGGATCCCTTCCTGAGCGCCCGCCTGGCTGTCGCGTTCGTGACGGGAATGCAGGGGACGGATCCACACTATTACCGGGCCATCGCGACGCCCAAGCATTTCGCCGCGCACAGTGGACCGGAGCCCACGCGTCACTTTGCCGACGTCGATGTGAGCAGGCACGATCAGGAAGATACGTACCTGCCGGCCTTTCGCGCCGCCGTAGTGGAAGGCCACGCCGGATCGGTGATGTGCGCCTACAACGCCATCAATGGACAGCCGGCCTGCGCCAGCGAATTCCTGCTCGAGCACACGTTGCGAGGCGCCTGGCAGTTCCAGGGTTATGTGGTCTCGGACTGCGGTGCCGTTCGGGATATCGACAGCGGTCACCGTTATCGCCCGACCCAGCCGCAGGCCGCGGCGATCGCGCTCGAGCGCGGAATGGACAATGAGTGCGCCGACTTCGCGAAGGTGCAGGACGACCACGATTACCGGCCCTACATCGAGGCTGTCCAGCAGGGTTATCTGTCCGAGCGGGCCATCGACACGGCCCTTGTTCGACTGTTCACGGCTCGCATCCGGCTCGGGCTGCTCGATCCATCGGGATCAGTCCCGTACGCAAAGCTCGATGAGAGCGAGCTCGACAGCGCCGCTCACCGCAGCCTCGCGCGCCGGCTGGCCGATGAATCGATGGTGCTGCTGAAGAACGACGGTGTGCTGCCGCTGAAGGCCCCGAGACACATCCTCCTGGTCGGCCCGCTCGTCGATCAGACCGCCGTCCTGCTCGGCAACTACAACGGCACTCCAACTCACACCGTGAGCGTGCTGGAGGGAATGAAGGCGGAGTTCCGGGGTGCGAGCATCACGTATGTCCCCGGAACACAATTTCTCTCCAACCAGGGCGATCCCGTTCCGCGCTCGGTGCTCACGACCCCGGAGGGGCAACCCGGCCTGAAGGCGGAGTACCTCTCGGGACCGAGTCCTGACGCGCAATCCGTCCCGTTCGTCTCGCGAATTGAGCCTGGGGTCAATCTCAGCGAGAGCACTTTGCCGGAGCTGGCGCGGGACAGACCCGCCCTGTCGGTCCGCTGGACCGGGCTCATTCATCCCAGCGATACGGGCGACTATCTCATCGGCATCCGGGCCGAGGGTTCGGCACGCATTGCCATTGATGGGCGACAAGTCGTGCAGATGTACTCCGCGGGGACAAATCTCAGCCCAGTGCATCTGGAGCGCGATCATGCGGTCACGCTCGACGTGGAGTATGGGCGAGCCCCCGGCAGCAGTCCCCGAGCTCAGCTCATCTGGGCTGCAGTGAACGACGCACCCGATCCCGCGGCACTGTCTGCCGCCAAAGATGCGGACGTCATTGTTGCCGTGGTGGGTATCACGAGTCGCCTGGAAGGCGAGGAGATGCGAATCGACCAGCCGGGCTTTCTGGGCGGAGACCGGACCAGCCTCGATCTGCCCAGGCCGGAAGAGGCTCTGCTGCAGGCTCTCGCGGGGAGCGGCAAGCCGTTCGTCATGGCTTCGGGCACTCCCGCGATCCCCGGCCGCGTCTCCACCGAGAACGACCCGTCCCCGGTCGAGGGGCCGGCAGGCGGTCGAGGCCGCAACGCCCAAGCCCTCTTGGACCTGG
>CAZLYG010000581.1:0-3193 GCA_964563075.1 uncultured Steroidobacteraceae bacterium
GGGACCGACCGTGCTCGTGATGTAACTCTTCCAGTCGCTGTTGCGGTAGCTGCTCAGAGAGGTGATGGTGCCCCAGCCGAGCCTCCAGTTCGCCTCCAGGTACGTGCCCCAGGTATCGATATGGTCGAAGTTGAACGGGTTGCGATAGCCGATACCCGTCCAGGGGTTGAAGGAGGAGCCAGGAGGGCAACCAGCACCCGGCGCACAGTTGCTGTCGAGGCCAAAACCATTGTTGGCGATGCGGGATCTGTCCAGCGTGGCAATGATCTCGAGATTTTCGACCGGCTGGAAGAGCGTCCGCCAGCGCGCGGTAAAGTTGTTCTGCTCGTTGTATCCGTTGTCGTAGTACCCGCCGTGACGGTCAGTGCCAATGGCGAAGCGGGTGGCCAGTGTGTCCGTGAGAGGGACGTTGATCATGAAGTTGCCGTTCTGGGTCGCGAAATTGCCGGTGGTGATACCGGCCTCGGCGTCCCACTGCCCCAGCATCGGCTTGTTGCTCACGAAGCTGATGGCGCCCCCATTGGAATTCTTGCCATACAGCGTTCCCTGCGGTCCGCGGACTTCCTCGACCTGTGCGATGTCGACGAGCACCGGCGGGTAGGCGGAAGGGTGGGCCAGGTAGATGCCGTCGATGCTGAAGGCGACGGCGGAATCCACGCCTGCTTGCAGGTTATAAGTGCCGACACCCCGGATGAATACGTCCGGTACGGACTGCGCAGTCTGGAATTCGACCGCCGGCAATTGCCATTGCAGCTCGGTGGCGTCTTTGACGCCCGTGCGCTCGATTTCTTCGGAGCTGACTGCCGTCACCGCAATCGGTGCGTGCTGCAGATCCTCGCTGGTCTTGCGCGCCGTGATGACGACTTCGCCCAATTGGGATCCTGAGTCCGCATCCGCCGCAACCTGTTGCCCGATTGCGACGGCGGGCAACAGCACCGCCAGGCAGTACCCTTTGGATACGATCCCCCGCATAGCAACCTCGGCTTGTTAGGTAATAGCTGAAGGCTTGCTCGCGGTTGTATTAGCAAGGATGGGGGTGTGTCAATTCACAATCGGCCGGCCGCGACACTCTGCACTGGCAGTCGGGAATTCGTGCGCGGATGGGCAAGAGAGTAACGATTGCGACGCACACTCGCGCTGCGGATGGGATCAGGCGTGCGGCGCAAGCCTGCTCAATCAGGATCAATGTTGCGATCGGCTGCGCTGCGCGCAGTACTCGTACGACGATAGGCGACGGGTGAGATGCCATATCGCTCGGTAAACCGTCGCGCGAAGTGACTTGCATCCACAAAGCCGCAACGGCTGCCGATGTCGCAAACACGGATGCCGCTGAACAGCGGGTCATCGAGGTGCTGCCGCGCACGCTCCAGGCGAATGCTCATGAGTTCCTTGCTGAACGTCGTGCCGGCCGCCGAGAAGAGCGCGTGCAGGGACCGCTTGGACAGGCCGCCCAGAGCGGCGACCTTGTCAGGGTTGAGAGTCTCGTCGTGCGCCCAGTTGCGGACCAGTTGGATGATCTCCCGCAAGCGCTTGCCCGACTTCTGCGTGCCGGTGCCGCTCAGCAGCGGATGCATCGCCAGCCGCAGCAGGCTTGCGACCTGCTCGGAGATGATTTCCCCGGGTCGGATGTTTTCGACCGAGGGTGTAGCCAGCGCCCGCAGCGTCGCCAGAAACGCGCTCTGCCAGGGGGTTCCGTCACGGATGACGCTGGCCACGACTTCTTCCGGCTCCGCTATCCAGAAGCGCAGCCACTGCTGCGGTATTTGCAATGTTGTACCCGATGTACAGACCGAGCTTGTGAATGAATACGGCTCGGTGCTGTCGATCAGCACGCATTCGTTCTGAGCGACCGCGAACGTCTTGCCGTAGTGTTCATACACCAGCCCGCCACTGCGCACGTAGACCAGTTCGAAATGGACTTTGGCATTGCGGCTGATGGCTTCGCGCGTGCGCCGGACATCCTGCGCCTCGCTCGTATAGACGTGGTTCAGTTGAATCGGACCGAGTTGCAATTGGCGAAGCGACGCATCGAAGGTCTGCGGATTGCCCGTCCGCACCTCGAGCTCGATCAGGTCTGCGCAGATGGTGTCGACCCAGCATTTGAACCTGCGCCCCGGTTCCACTGAAGCCGTGCTCCAGACCCGTGGCCGATGTGCAGTGCCAATGCCCATACACCCCCCGGAAGGCTTAGACTCGCGGCCTACTCCCTTTTGTGTGCTCCAGGTTTGATTTCAGTCTACGCCATCCCAGCCCGCGGCTGCACCCGGATCACGCGGCGGCGCGCTTTAGGTCTGATCGCGGCAGCCCCAGCATTAGTCCCGCGGTCGAGCCGTGCCGCGGCGGAGGCGATCGACACAACGGGTTTCATCCGGATCGGCGGGATCGACCAGTGGATTGCGATTCAGGGCACCGACGTCCGCAATCCCGCGATTCTCTATCTCCATGGCGGACCCGGCGAGGCCCAGTCGCCTTTCCTCCGGGAGTTCATCCCCTGGGAGACGGACTTCACGGTAGTGAACTGGGATCAGCGGGGAAGCGGCCGCACGTATGGCAGGAATGGTCCCGAGACGCCGGGTCTATCGACGCCGCAGATGGCGCTCGACCGGCTGGCAGAGGATGCGAGGGAGGTCGCGGAGTACGCGTGCACACGGCTTTTCCTGAAGAAGCTGATTCTCGTCGGCCAGAGCTGGGGGGCGGAGCTGGGGCTGCACGTGGTGAAACGGTGGCCCGAACTGTTCTATGCCTTTGTGGGGACGGGTCAGCCGGTCAGCTGGCATCTGAAGATCGAAAGCCAGGAGCGCTGGGCTCGAGAGCAGGCGACCGCGGCCGGCGACCAGGAGACTCTGCAAGCGCTCAACGACACGGCATCCCTGCCCGAGAGCGACCGGAGACGCGTCATGGCCTCGAGCAAGTATCGGTTCGCTCCGAGCGACCTCGAGTACGTGAAAGTGTTCAACGCATTCATTGGTCGTCCGCCCTTTCCGACGCGCGGTGATGTGGCCGACTGGCTGGCGGGCGGTCGATTCACAAGTGAGAAAGTTGCGCCGGTCGAATACACGCTGGACGCGCGCAAGCTTGGGCTCGATTTCCCGATCCCGTTCTTCGTGATACAGGGTCGCGACGATCACATCGCGCCGTTCGCAGTGGCACGGGACTATGTGGCGGAGGTTCGGGCTCCCAGGAAGGCGTTCAT
>CAZLYG010000582.1:0-1139 GCA_964563075.1 uncultured Steroidobacteraceae bacterium
GGCGTGGGACTCGGTCGAGCGCATTCGCTTGCGATAAAAGGAGAACGTATGAGCGCTGCACAGCCACTCATTTCGCTTCGTGGCATCAACAAGGTCTTCTATACCGACGAGCTCAAGACCCACGCGCTCGCCAACATCCATCTGGACATTCATAAGGGCGAGTTCGTCTCCATCGAGGGGCAGTCGGGATCGGGCAAGACCACGCTGCTGTCGATCCTCGGCCTGCTCGACGCTCCGTCGAGCGGTGAGTATCTGCTGGCCGGCGAGTCCGTGGCCAACCTGACGCCGCGCGCGCGCGCGGCGGTGCGCAATCGCCAGATCGGTTTCATCTTCCAAAGCTTCAACCTGATCGGCGATCTCACCGTCTTGCAAAACGTCGAGCTGCCGCTCGGCTATCGCGGCATGCCGCCGGCGTTCTGGGAGTTGTGGAACGGCGAGCATTCCGTCGGCTGCACCATTCATCGTATGGACGAGAAGCTCGACACGGGCGATGTCGTCCGCGAGTCGCGGGTGTCGCGGGAAAAGTATTCGACGGTGCGTGGGCTGCAGCTGGTGCTCGATGAGATGGGCGTCGAGCTGATGTCCGCGGCCGTACAGGACATCCTGCGCGGCACCGTTCAGGCGACACCGCAAATTGCGGGCGGCAAGACCTACCGCAAACCGACGCTGGCCCAGGTCAGCGTCCTGCAGCGCAAGCTCGCCGCCCTGCAGAGGCCGCAAGCGGGGCCCCTCAAGCGGCTGCTCACGGATACCGTGGGTGGGATAGCTTTTCTGGCCTGGCGACTCGGTCTGGGGCGACTGCTCAAACCGCGCATCGCCGTGCTTCTGTACCACAGGGTCAGTGACGACGCGCGCGACAACCTCACGGTGGGTGTGGAGCAGTTCGATCGACAGATCGCGCTCCTCAGCAAGCATTGCCAGGTGCTGTCCATCGAGGAGGTCCTCGATTGCAGCTCGATTCCGCGCACCCGCAAGCCGCTGGTCTGTATCACCTTCGATGACGGCTACCTGGACAACTATCAGAATGCGGCGCCCATCCTGATCAAACATCAGGTGCCCGCGGCATTCTTCGTCTCCACCGGGCTGATCGGCACCGAGGGGCGCTTCCCGCATGACGTACGCCGCGGCAACCCCGTCAT
>CAZLYG010000582.1:1149-3190 GCA_964563075.1 uncultured Steroidobacteraceae bacterium
CATTCCGCTCATGCGCTGGGAGCATCTGCGGAGGTTGCGGGCTGCAGGGTTCGTCATCGGTTCGCATACCGTGAGTCACATCAACTGTGCCGGGGAGCCTGAGGAGCGGGTGAAGAGTGAGCTGGCGACCTCGCTTGCGGACCTGCGTCGCGAGCTGGGATTGGAGCGGGTCATCTTCGCCTACCCGTACGGTGGCCGCGAGCATATGACCGATGCACGGCTGGAGCTCGTGAAGCAGGCTGGATATACCGGCTGTCTGTCCGCCTATGGCGGAGCGAATGTCAGCCAGGTCTCGCGCTTCAACGTGTTGCGCCGTGGAATCCACTGGGAGTTCTCCGACCGCGCTCTGCTGCTTGAGTGCCTGGGGCTGCGCTGATGTCTCAGGCGGGCACACCACTGGTGCTGCACGTGATCCATCACCTGGTGATCGGTGGGATGGAGAACGGGCTCGTCAACCTGATCAACAGGACTCCCGACGCCGGCTATCGTCACGCCATTGCATGCGTGGAGGACTATTCGGATTTCCGCAAGCGATTGACACGTCCCGATGTCGAGGTGTTTCCTCTGTATCGATCGCGTGTCGGGGTATGGGGTCTGCGGCGGGCGCTGTTCCGCCTGTGCCGGCGGCTGAGACCGGCGATCGTGCACACGCGCAACATGTCGGGCCTGGATGCACTGGTGCCAGCTCGGCTGGCTGGTGTGAGACGATGCGTGCACGGAGAGCACGGTTGGGATGTGCAGGACCTGCACGGTCAGCGCATGAAGCCCATCATGCTCCGGCGGCTGCACTCGCCGCTGATCACCCGGTACGTCACTGTTTCCAAGCACCTCGAAGAATATCTGGTGGCCCGCGTGGGCATTGCTCGTTCGAGAATCACTCGAATCTGCAATGGCGTCGACACCATCCGCTTCAACCCGGACGGAGGTACCCCCGCAGATCTACCCTGGAGTAACGGCGGATCGGCGCGGCCTTTTGTGTTCGGCACCGTAGGTCGTGTGAACCGCGTCAAGAATCAGGGTGCGTTGCTGGAGGCGTTCGCCGAGGTGCTGGCACAGTACCCACAACGCCGCGAGCAGCTGCGCCTGCTGATCGTGGGGCATGGCGCACAGTTCGAGGAGCTGCGGGGCCGGGTCGCGCAGCTGGGTCTGACGGATGTGGTCTGGATGCCGGGTCCCCGGGATGACATCCCGGCGCTCATGCGGGCGATGGACGTGTTCGTGTTGCCCTCTTTGAACGAAGGCATCTCCAATACCATTCTGGAGGCGATGGCGACGGGGATGCCCGTCATCGCGGCGCGCGTCGGCGGTAATCCGGAGTTGGTGGCATCGGGTACCGGTGTCCTTTACGATCATGCGCAGCCGGGTGCTCTCGCAGAGGCCATGCGCGCTTACCTCGAGACTCCGGCGGCAGTGCGTCGGGAAGGTGCCGCCGCCCGGGAGCGTGTCCAGAGGCACTACAGCCTGGATGCCATGGTCAGTGGTTATATTCATCTCTATCGTGACCTCACGGTCTGAGGCTTTTAGCGGTGTGCGGCATAACTGGGATGGTGGACACGCGCGCGGCTCGCGAGTTGGATCGCGACCTGCTGCGCAGAATGAATGACTCGCTGTTTCATCGCGGCCCCGATGGCGGTGGTGAGCACTTCGAGCCCGGCGTCGCCTTTGGACATCGCCGGCTCGCGATCATCGACGTAGCGACCGGGCAACAGCCGCTGTTCAACGAGGATGGCAGTGTCGTCGTCGTTTTCAACGGTGAGATCTATAACTATCAGCCGCTGATTGCGGAGCTGCAGGCTCTCGGACACGTATTCCACACCCGCAGCGATACGGAAGTTATCGTGCACGGGTGGGAGGCGTGGGGCGAGAGGTGCGTGGAACGCTTCCGCGGCATGTTCGCCTTCGCCCTGTGGGATCGTAACCAACAGACCCTGTTCCTGGCGCGCGACCGGCTGGGCGTGAAGCCGCTGCACTACGCGCTCCTGCCGGACGGCCTGCTGCTGTTCGGCTCGGAGATGAAATCGATCCTGATGCACCCAGGGCT
>CAZLYG010000583.1:0-3183 GCA_964563075.1 uncultured Steroidobacteraceae bacterium
ACTGCACGCTGGCCAGAGGCATGTCTCACCCATCCTTGGGTCGGGCCGGAGCGCGACGGGTCAGCCGGCCGTCAGTGTCCCAAGCCGGGACCTGCATCACCCGAGCCGGGACCCGCATCACCCGAGCCGGGACCCGCATCACCCGAGCCGGCGCCCGCACCACCCGAGCCGGGACCCGCATCACCCGAGCCGGGACCTGCACCACCCGAGACGGGGCCTGCGCCCCCCGGGCCGGATCGAGCGCCTTCGAGCTCCTGCAACCGTGCTTCGAGCCGCTCCAGTTTCTCGCGGGTGCGCTGCAGAACCCGGGTCTGCGTGTCGAACTCGTCGCGGGTCACGACATCGAGCTTGGCGAGGCTGCTGCGCAGGACTGCCCTGAAATTCGTCTCCAGGTCCTTCTGCATCGTGCGCAGCGCCGGCGGAACGCTCTCCAGCAGCCGCCGGGCGATCTCGTCGATTCGAAACGTATCCATGATCCTGACCTCACCACCGATGCCCCGAATTGACGCAGGCGCCCTCGGTGCAGCTCCAAAACAGTGCACCGGGAAGGTGCGAACGCGCGCAACCTGCGGAAACTGCACTGATATTTCCAATGGCACGGAATCTGCACCTGGAATGCGCGTTCACCAGCTTACACACAAAGCCAGCTGCGGGTGCAGACGGCATTTGTTGCGCGAACGAACCCAATTGACAGGCCCAGAGACCGAAAAAGATTGTCCGGGAGATAACATGCGCACCGCTCCAAAGTCACTCAAGACCATTAGCCTCATGACGGGGGTCGCCATGGCGGCGCTCGGCCCGGCGTTGGCCTGGGCCGCGGACGCCCCTGCCCCGCCTCCGCCCAACAAGGGCGACATGGCATGGATGCTCACTTCGACGGCACTCGTGCTGCTGATGTCCGTGCCCGCACTGGCGTTGTTCTACGGCGGCCTGGTCCGCACCAAGAACATGCTGTCGGTGCTCATGCAGGTGTTTGTCGGGTTCTCGTTGATCACCGTCCTGTGGTGCATCTACGGCTATTCGCTGGCCTTTACCGAAGGACCCAACGCCTTCATCGGTGGCTTGAGCCGCCTGTTCCTGAACGGCACCTTCGATCCGAAGACCGGCAACTTCTCGACGGTCGGCACCTTCGACAAGGGCGTCGAGCTGTATGAGCTGGTGTATGTCGGGTTCCAGGCAACGTTTGCCGCCATCACCTGCTGCCTGATCCTCGGGTCTCTGGTGGAGCGCATCAAGTTCTCGGCGGTGCTGCTGTTCCTGACGATCTGGTTCACGTTCAGCTACCTGCCGGTCTGTCACATGGTGTGGTACTGGCCCGGGCCGGACGCGTACACGGCTGGCATGACCTCGGCGGCAGTTGACAAGCTCAACGCCACCGGAGGGTTGATCTGGCAGTGGGGAGCGCTGGACTTCGCCGGCGGTACCGTCGTGCACATCAACTCGGGTGTCGCGGGGCTGGTAGGCGCCATCGTGCTGGGCAAGCGCATCGGCCTGGGCAAAGAGCCCATGCCGCCGCACAGCCTCACGATGACCATGATCGGTGCCTCGTTGCTGTGGTTCGGCTGGTTCGGTTTCAATGCCGGCTCGGCACTGGAAGCGAACGGCTCCGCCTCGCTCGCCTTCATGAACACGTATCTGGCCACGGCTTGCGCCGCACTGTCCTGGATGTTCGCCGAGTGGATCATGAAGGGTAAGCCCTCGATGCTGGGCTGCGCCTCGGGTGCGGTTGCGGGCCTCGTCGCAATCACGCCTGCGGCGGGCAATGTCGGGATCCCCGGCGCGTTCGTCATCGGCCTCGGCGTCGGTATCGTCTGCCTGTGGGGCGTCACCGGGCTGAAGAAGATGATCCGCCAGGACGACGCACTCGATGTGTTCGGTGTCCATGCCGTCGGCGGTATCTTCGGTGCCCTCATGACGGGCATCTTCAACGCCCCCTCGCTGGGCGGCCCCGGCAGCGTGACCGATTGGGTCAAGGGTACGACGGGCTATCCCGGCATCTGGGCGCAGTTCGTCATCCAGTTCAAGGCCGTGGCCCTGGTGGTCTGCTGGACTGCGGTCGTCGCCCTGATCGCCTTCCTGATCGTCAAGGTGACCATCGGCCTGCGCGTCACGGAAGAGGACGAGCGCGAGGGACTGGACATCACCTCGCACGGCGAGCGTGCGTACGACATGTAGTCGCGCCTGAGAATCGGCGTCACCCAAACCCCGGCCCGCGCAAGCAGGCCGGGGTTTTGTGTTTTCCGGGCTGTGATGGGCTAGCTTTCCCCGGGCCGCCGGCGTGTGACGCAGTTCAAATGCCAACGGCCGGCCGGGGAGTCATACTGGCGCGGCGGAGGTTGTCCATGCTGCGAACTGCGAGCGTTGCCCTGATCCTGGCTGCCGCCATTGGGCTCACCCATAGCGGGCCTGCCCGTGCCGACGCCGACATCTATCGCTGGAAGGACGCGCAGGGCGTCTACCATTACAGCGACCAGTGGGTCCCGGGCTCGGAGCTCATCAAGTCCTCGGGCAAGACGCATCTGCCCGTGGATACTCCGCCCGCCGCTTCCAGCACCGCACCGAGCACCAGCTCCGATACGCCTCCGGATGACAGCCCGTCGTCGGCGACGATTCAAGCAGTCAAGCAGGATGTCGCCAAGGCGCGCGAGCAGCAATGCAAGGACGCCAAGGATGCTTACGACAAGGCCATTCACGCGCGCCGCATCACCAGGGAGGGCAAGGGTGGGCAGAAGGAGTACCTCTCCGACGCAGAGGCCGATGCCTATCGGGTACGGGTACGTGACGACATGGACCACTTCTGCGGGACTTCCACCAGCTCTGCCACGACGCAGCAGTAGCCCGCCGCTCACGAGCGGACCCGCAACCCCGAAATCGATCCGCCCATTACCGGCTGCCGCACCGCCGGCTGGCCCATTACCGGCGGCTCCTCACCGCGTGACTCGTTACGGGCCGCCTCAGGGGCGGGCCATTGCGGGCACACGCGACTGCACTATAGTGGCGCCTTCACGGCGGCGCCCCGCGGCCGTGGCCGCTGCAAAGGGCATCTGGAATGCGCGCTGGATTCGTAGGTCTCGGTGCAATGGGCATCCACATGGCCCGCAACCTTCATCGTGCCGGCCTGCTCGGGGCGGTCTGGAACCGCTCCCGTGCCAAGGCCGCCACGCTGGCCGGTGAGTTGGGATG
>CAZLYG010000584.1:0-3179 GCA_964563075.1 uncultured Steroidobacteraceae bacterium
ACAATAATAACACCGCCGTGGAAATTACGGAGCAAGGCAACCCCACGCTGCGCATGAGGCTGTATTGAGCCTGATTCAGCTGCGTGACGATGGTCACCAGATCGCTGCGGGCGTCGAGCAGGTCCTGTTGAGCCTGGATATCCTCCAATACGGTGCCGACCCCGAGCTGCTTGCGGCCACGCGTGAGCCGCAGAGTCTCCTCGGCGGAGTTGACATTGAGGCGGGCATCGCGCAGTTGCTGAAAGAGGGACTGAACCTGCGTGTAGGCGTCGACGACCTCACGTTGGATGGCATCCCGTACCTTCTCATCGGTGACCTGCGCGCGGGTCAGTCGCGCATTGCTGGACCTGATGCGGCCGAAATCAAGCAGTCCTCCGGGGCCGATCTTCCAGCTCAATCCGACACCCAGGTCGCGGCGCGGACCGCCGTTCAGATTCGTATCTCCCGCGCCACCGTCCATTTCGCCCACGAACGCGCGGCCGCCCAGGGTCGGGATGAGGGGGCCGTACAGGGCCTGCTTGCGAGCGTCCTCGGCGGCGGCGATCTGCGCCGCACTCCGGGCGATTTCCGGACGCTTGTCCAACGCCCTGCGCACGAGCGCTTCGGGGGGCGCGTTGAGCTCCGAGAAGGCAAAGGGCGCCGGCTCGCGCTCGGCTGGAACGAGCTCGACCAGCGGATCCAAGTGCAACGTCTGGGCGAGCTGCGTTGCCGCGAGTCGCTGTTGCTCCTTGGCCCTGGTGAGCTGGAGCTGCAGTCGTCGGGTCTGCGTCTGCACGCGAAACGCATCTCCCTTGAAAGCGGTCCCGATGGTGACCGCTTCGTTCAGCTGCTGCTCGTAGTTCTGGGAAACCCCGAGCGCCTGGCTGACGACCTCGACCAAGGCGCCTGAGCTCACGAGATTGAAGTACTGCTGCGCGGCGGCGAGACCCGTGTCCTGCTCCTGGGCTGCCTGTGCGGCGTCTGCCGCTGTGACCAACTGGCGGCTCTGCAGGCTTTGAAAGATCGCATCGCCTACCGGGATCTCTGTAGCGGCCGTGACGCCAGCGAGCTGGCTGTGTTTGGTCACGTCGATCAGATCGCCCTGAACCTCCTGGTCCCTGCCGGTATGTTTCAGATAGGCCGCGCTCGGGACCAGCGTGGGCAAAAAGCCTTCGATCGCGCTGGTGTAGTTCGCATGCGCTTCGTCGACTACCGTGCGTGCGAGCTCCACGTCGAGGTTCTGAGCGCCCGCAAGACGAAGGGTCGTCGGCAGATCGATCGGGTAGGTATTCGTATTCGACGCCGCGGGGGGCGCGGCAGGCGGCTGCTGTGGCGTCGCCTCCTGAGCGAGGGCAGCGTGCGCCCAAGGTCCGAGGGTGAGGCACACAGCCCTCGCCAAAAGCCCGGCCGCCTGTCCGCGCCTCACGAGAGGCGTGGCGCTCAATGGACGCTCGCGACTGGAGCTCGTGTTGCGCTTCATTGGGAGTTCACGACGCGAATCGGCTGGCCGTCGCTCAGTTTGGCTTTCCCGGGAAGCGCGATCGCATCGCTACCCTTGAGTCCGTCGAGAACCTCCACGTTCTGGCCGTCGTTGAAGCCCACTTTGATGGCCCGCTTCGCCGCCTTGCCATCGGCGACGACGTACGCGAACGTGTTGGATCGCTCAGTGACCAGAGCCTCTTCGGGCATCAGCGGAGCCTGCTCCTTGCGTTCGATCCCGAGTTTCACGGTGACGAGCATGCCCGGCCGCAAGGCGAGGTCCTGGTTCTGCAGGATCGCCTCAGCCAGCATCGTGCGATTGGTCGTATCCAGCGCATAGGTAAAGCGTGTGACCTTCCCATCGAACTGCCGGCCCGGCAGATTATCGGTCGTGACCCTGACCGGTTGTCCCACGGAGACTTTGGCCGCTTCGATTTCTGGAACCGCGACCTGGAGACGGACGGTCGAGAAGTCCATCAGGCTCACGATTGCGGAGCTGGCGTTGTTAGCCTGGATGAGCGCGCCGGGATCGACGTAGCGTTGCGTGATGATGCCCGCAAAGGGAGCCGTGATGGTGGCGTAGCCCAGCAGGGTTTCGCTCTGCGCAAGGCTTGCCTCAGCTACCTCAAAGCGCCCCTTGGCCTGATCGACCGTGTCCGGTACGACCAGGTCCGGGGTTCTCGCCAGGGCCTTTTGGAGCCGCTCGTAGTCGGATGAGGCGGCCTGGAGCTCCGCTTGCTGTCGGGCTTTCGCCGCAGCGAGCTCCGGTATCTCCATGCGCGCCAGAACCTCACCGGCTTTGACCTTGTCACCTTTGTCGACGCTGATCGTCTTGAGATAGCCGGACACCTTCGCGTACAGCGTCGCTTCCTGAAATGGAATCACCTGCGCGGGCAATACGATCGAGCGCGTGATCGGACCTTGCATGAGATGCGTCGTGCGGACCTCGGTCGGGGGTGTGGGAGGCGGAGGCGTGGTCTGTCCTCCGCTGCGATTACACGCACTCAGGCCGACGAAGATTGTGATCGAGCCTGCGCAAGCAAGGAACCGACGAAGCGGCGCACTCATGTTTCTCTCGTGGATGGATTTTCGGCTCGGAATACTCATTGCCAGGATTGCCTCACGCGGGGCCTCCTCGCGCCTCGTCCGTCAGTAGCGAGCGATCGTGCGGGGCGCCCGCGGCGAGAACGGCATACATGGCCGGCACGACAAACAGAGTGGCCACCGTGGCTGCGGCGAGCCCACCCACGACAGCTCTGCCGAGGGCGGCTGCCTGTTCACCGGAGGCACCCAAACCGAGAGCCATCGGGAGCATGCCGGCGATCATGGCCAGGCTCGTCATGAGAATGGGACGCAGGCGGCTGCGTCCGCCTTCGATCGCCGCGGCGTGCGCGTCGGTCCCGACACGGCCACTCTCTGCAAAAATGACCAGCAGAATCGCATTCGAGACGCCGACACCTACTGCCATGATCATCCCGGTGAAGGACTGCATGTTGAGCGTCGTCCCGGTCACCCACAGCAGCAGCGCAGCCCCCACCAGCGCCGCCGGCAGGACGGACATGACGGCCAGCGCCAGCCGAACCGATTGGAAGTTGGCCATCAGCAGAAGAAAAATGGCGATGACGGCCACGCCTAGCCCGGTGCGCAGACCGCTGAGCAACTGGCTGAGCGGGTCGATTTGCCCTCGCACGGTGACCGTCGTTTTGCCGGGGGCCTTGCCG
>CAZLYG010000585.1:0-3179 GCA_964563075.1 uncultured Steroidobacteraceae bacterium
GTAGGCAGTTGCGCTTGCGCCGCGAGCTGGTTGCGAACAGATCCAAACACCCGCCGCACGTTGTCGTCTGAAAACGTGTTTGGCTGCCCGAGGTCGAAGCCGAGGGCCGGAGCCATGCGCGTCCAGAGCCGCTGCAACTGTGGGTCCGAGCCGACGTACTGCGCCGGTCGATCAGACTCGATCACATTGTCCAGCGCATCAATCTGCGGCTGCACCCGCATCTTCGCCGTCTGGAGCTGGTAATCGCGAATTTCCTTTTCGGTGTCCAGTGAGTAATTGCCCCGCAGCATTGCCATTCGCCGGTAGAGGTCCGGAGACATCCCGGCAATCGGAATCTGCGAGATATCGGCAAGACCAGGCTGGGGAGCCCCTGGAGGTACCGCGGAAGATAGAGATGCTCTCGCCGGCAGCGCGGGCCCTGCGGAGGTGTCATAGGCTCCCGCTGGGGCGGCGCCGAACCCTGCAGAAGTCGACTGGTCCTGGCCGCCCTGAGCATTCTGACTTGGGTCGCTGCCTTGGGGACGACGATTGAACAGGTTCTGGAGGGCCACTTGATTCTTTAGTGAAAGCAGCCCTTGAGCGTTCTGGAGCCATTGCGAAGTGTTGCGCTGCTGCAGCTGCTGGCCGTTCTGAAGTCCTTGTGCCAGGGCGGCTCCGGGGGCGGTGGCACCTGAAGTGTTGCCCATCAAGCCAAGGCCAAGACTCGCAGTAGGGCTCATCAGCGCGGCGTTGATCGCGCCCATCAGACCACCTTGCGGCGCGGGAGCGGCCTGCAGCAACCCGCCGCCCATGTTCTGGATGGCCTGTCCGAGCCCAGTCATGAAATCCGGGGGTACGCTCATGCTGGCTCGATTCAGCTATTCAGCTTGGGGGCGCCGCCTTCGGGTCTTTCGCCCTCGGCTCGGGCAGCCGTCGCTTGGTCGATTGCTGCTTGCGAGACCGCCTGGCTGGCCGGGGCGCACTGCAGCGCGATAGCGCCGATCAGCTCGGCAACCTGCACGTAAACGCCTCCGCCAAGGTGCTGGACGACGGCTGTCCACTTGGTGAGTGGCAACGTCACGGTAACGTCAGGGTCAAGGGGATTCATGCGGTTTGCGCCTCCGGCGTACACAGGCGTTCAAGCTCATCTCGGGGCACGAGTCGACGCCGGCCGTGTTGGACCGTCTGCAGCCTGCCGGCGGCAATCAGGCGATAGAGCGAGGAGCGCGAAAGACCGCTCATCGCCTCAGATTCCGCGAGGCTGTAAGCGAGACGCGGGAAGAATGCTGACGCACCGTGAGTGTCCATGCGTCTCAGTGTGTGCCAGCGGTCAGCGCGAAGCCGACGACTCTGCGTTTATGGCTTGCATGTGCTGGTGGACACTGCGAATCGAAGGCAGCGGGCGCCGCGAGAGTTTTCCGAGAACGCGCTTGGCAGTGAGCCGGTCCGGACCTACGTGAGTCACCATGACGATGCGGATCTCCTCGCGCAACACAGCAGCAGCCTCCTTGTTTGCGGCGGCCTGCGCGGCCAGTCGTGTGAGGATGGCAGCCCCGATCTCCGCTGGAGACTTCATGCCGCCTCAGGGGTCATTGCCTGTCGTTTTCGGCTCACGTGATATCCGGTAAGTACAGCGTGGGCCAGAAGATCCAAAGAGGGGCGCGGCTCGCCCTGGGCTGGCACGTAGACCCTCGGCGTGAGCTCGCCCGAGAGCGCGACCGAATCGCCGTCAGAAAGCGCCAAGAGAGCAGTAACGGCATCGTCGGCAAACGCGATCGCGTTCACGAAGTAGGTCTCGCCGGTTCGGGCTGAGACCCGCACCTTGGCGGTGGCAAACGTGTTGCCGCTACCGGAAGTGCGGGAAGCCGGTTGACCGTGGATGCGCCCAGCAATCAGTGCGTCGATCACTTCATGTACTCCCGGGACCGTGCGGCACCGCCGTCAGGATCGGGTATGAGTTCCGGTGCCACTGGGGTCCGGCTTATTTCAAATCCGTCGCATTTGAACGGCACGAATGCCCAAGCCTCGACTTGATATCGCCGGCACGCGCCGAGGGCGCCGCGATCCGTGGCGAAGCCGAAGTGAGAACAGTTACAGCAGGTATGAAGGCGGCCGAGCACCAGGGCGTGGCGGAAGGATCCGAGGGTCGCAATACCCTCAGCAGTCGCCTGCCGGGCGCGAGCCTCCGGCGTGCGCTCAAGGACAGAATTGGCCTGTTCCAATATCGAACGTCTCACGGTTGTCTCACCAGCCGTCTCACAGGTATCTGTGCTTGTCTCACTGTCTCAGGGTATAGGGGTGAGACAGTGAGACAAAATGCGTCCGATGCCGAAAAACAAGGCGAATGGTGCGTCTCACGGCGTGAGAATTCACGAGCCTGGTGAGACAGCGGGCGTCCCATAGTCGTCTCATTGACCGTCTCACTGAGCATGGCCGTTGGCCTTGGCCTTCAGGTGCCGGTACACCGTGGCGCGACCGATGCCGAGCTCCGCCGCAATCTCCCCGGGCTTCATGCCGTCATGACTCATCGCCGTGATACGGTCATCCTGCGTTGTCTCCAGGAGATTGGTCGTCCAGATGGGAACCCCGTGCTGATCGGCCGTCAGGTGAGCCTCGAAAGCTGCTGCGTCATTGCCGAAGAGGCTGCGGCCCTTCTCGATGTGGACCTCGAATCGAGCCCCCTGGACCGCGCTATAGTCGCTGGGGCGGCGCAGTCCGATAACCGTGTCCAACACATCCTCGCGCCTCGATGTCCCGCGCTGAGCCCCTGCCTTGCCGCTGTGATGGATGAATAGGACGGATCGCCCGGCGGCGCGGTGCCGCAGCGCCCATGTCTGCAGTGGTAGCCAGCTCTCCGCCTCGTTCTCAACTCCGCTCCGACAAAGGGAAGATAGGTTGTCCAAGACGATGAGCCGGGTCTCGGGGGTGACGAGGGAATCCACCTCGGCCTGACCGTCGATGCTCGACAGGTCGGGCATCCCACGATCCTGCTGACAGTCGGGCGTCACGATGCGCAAAGGGGCTGCAGGTTCTCTGGCGCCCATCTTGAAAGCGCTGGCGATCCGCTCCTGTAGGGAGATCGCCGGCATCTCTCCGTCGATCAGCAGCACGCCCGAGGGTTGTTCGGCGCGCCACCGCAGAAACTCACCACCGGTGGCGACCGCGACCGAGACTCCAACTGACAGATGCGTCTTTCCAAG
>CAZLYG010000586.1:0-3176 GCA_964563075.1 uncultured Steroidobacteraceae bacterium
ATCACCTGGCTGCCTTCCAACAACATGGCATCGAGCGGGTGCTGATCGCCTACGATCGGGATGAGGCCGGCGAGCGCGCCGCCGGCAAGCTCGCCGAGCGACTGAATGCCGAAGGCCTCCACTGCTACCGGATCCTCTTCCCGAAGGGAATGGACGCGAACGAGTACGCACTGAAGGTGGGGCCGCCGAGCAAGAGCCTCGGAGTCGCGATCCGCTCGGCGCAGTGGCTGGGAAAAGGGGCTGCGCCCGCCGTAGGCCAGGAGAAGTCAGCAGCGGCTAAACGAGCAGCCCCGGCGGGCAGCGTGGTACCGGTCGAGGCGGTCGCGCCGCCGGCGGCGAATCCCCCGCTCGCAACGCCGGCCGTTCCGGTGCCATCGGTTCCCCTACTTCCGGCCCAAGCGCTCCCGAGCCCGCGGCCGCGATGCCGGCGCCGACCAGCGAGGCGATCGGGGGCGAGCGTGAGCACGTGTTCGCCTTCGGGGAGCGCCGCTACCGGGTGCGGGGCCTGGAGAGAAACTTAAGCCTGCAGGCCCTCAAGGTGACTCTGTGGGTCGCCCAGGGCGATCGGGTGCACGTGGACACGCTCGATCTGTATGCAGCGCGTGCGCGCAGTGGCCTTGTCTCGCAAGCCGCTCCCGAGCTGCATCTCCAGGAGGATCTGATCAGGGCCGATCTCGGACGGGTGCTGTTGCAATGCGAAGCGCTGCAGGAGCAAGCCCTGCGTGCCGCGCTCGAAGTGAAACCGCTCGCCGTCACTGTCGGTGAGGCCGAGCGGGAAGCGGCCCTGGAGCTGCTGAAAAGCCCCGACCTGCTCACCCGCATCGCCGGTGACTTCGCCCGCTGCGGGATCGTGGGCGAGCGGACGAACGCGCTGGTGGGGTACCTGGCTGCGATCTCCCGCAAGCTCGATCGGCCGCTGGCGCTGCTGATCCAGTCGACCTCTGCCGCCGGCAAATCCTCACTCCTCGATGCCGTCCTCAAGTTCGTCCCGGAGGAGGATCGGGTTGTGTACTCGGCGATGACCGGACAGAGCCTGTTCTACATGGGCGAAATGAACCTGAAGCACAAGTTGCTCGCGATCGCCGAGGAAGAAGGGGCGCACCGGGCGAGCTACGCCCTGAAGCTGCTGCAGAGCGAGGGGGAGCTCACGATCGCCTCGACCTCGAAAGATCCTACCACCGGCAAGCTCGTCACCGAGGCGTATCACGTGGAAGGCCCGGTGATGATCGCCCTCACCACGACGGCAGCGGAGATCGACGAGGAGCTGTTGAACCGGTGTCTGGTGCTCTCGGTGGATGAGGGCAGACAGCAGACTCAGGCAATCCACGCGGCGCAGCGTGCCCGGCGGACCTTGGCCGGGCTGCACGCCCGAGCGGAGCGTGAGGCGCTTCTGAAGGTGCATCAGAACGCACAGCGCTTACTTGAGCCGCTGGCGGTGGTGAACCCGTATGCCGATCGGCTCACCTTCCTGGATGACCGCACCAGGACCCGACGCGATCACGAGAAGTACCTCACCCTGATCGACACCCTCGCACTGCTGCACCAGCACCAGCGGGAGGTAAAAACACTCCACCACGGGGAGCGGGAGCTGCGCTACATCGAGGTCACCCTCGGTGACATCGCGCTCGCGAATCAACTGGCGCACGAAGTGCTCGGCCGCACGCTCGATGAGCTGCCGCCGCAAACACGGCGGCTCCTGGGGCTCATCGTGCACATGGTCGAGGCGGACTGCGCGGCGAAGCAGATCGGCCGTGCGCAGTACCGCTTTAGCCGCCGTCAGGTGCGCGAGCACACCCGCTGGGGCGATACGCAGCCGAAGATCCATCTCGCGCGCCTCACCGAGTTGGAATACCTCCTGGTGCATCGGGGCGGGCGCGGCCAGTCCTTCGAGTACGAGCTCCTGTTCGACGGTCACGCTGAGAGCGTGACGCCTCATGCCAGTGGGTTGATCGACATCGAGGCCCTCACACGCGGCTACGATGGCGAGCGGTCGGGGGGCGGTACCCCGCAGTCGGGGTCCGGTCGGGACGTGGTCGGTGCGCAGTCGGGGGAGGGTCGGCCGGCGTCATCGCTCGCGCACCCCGATAAAACCCGCTCGGGAAGCCAATCCCCTGCTTCCGGGGCGGAAACGCTGACCCCCAGCAGTGCGCACACCACTGCATCGTACCTGCCTCCGCTGTCAGAGATGCTGCATGCTTAGGCCCAAACACCGCAGTGGGGCAAAGCCCCGTGCGCTAACGTCTGCGGACAGCAATCCGTTGAACGCCTACTCGCAGAGCTTCCTGGAATGGTCGGCGGTGCACGGCCGGAGTGCTCAAACGATCGAGACCCGCGCACGTGCCCTGCGTCGCTTCATCAACTGGTGCGATGAGCGCGATCTCTCCCACCCCAAAGAGGTGACGCTGCCGATCCTGGAGCGCTACCAGCGGTATCTGTATCACTACCGCAGCTGGACACCTCTCCGTGCACGCGCTTCCGAGTTGCTGAAAGTGCTTGCGGGAGCGACCGCACGGAATGAGGCTTTTTTGGCGGGCCGCAAGTCGTAAGGCCGTTAGGCGCACACCGCGCAGCGGTGGTCGCGACTCGGCGAGTGTGGGCGGTGTGAATCGTCAGCGCTTCTCCCCGAGATCGGCCGTAAATCCGATCCCCCGCCGCTTGGGCGGCGGCGGGTTCATGAGCTGACGGATAGCGGAGAGGATGGCGGCGATCGCCTCATCGTGCGCGGTGAGCTTCTTCTCCAGGCGCGCCTCGAGCTCACGAAATTGGCGCGCGAGCTCCGTGTTGGAAGTGAGCAGCTCGCGCAGCTTTACGAATGCGCGCATGATCTCGATGTTGACGGCGATGGCGCGCTCGCTGCCGAGGACCGAGGAGAGCATCGCGACGCCTTGCTCGGTGAACACATAGGGCGCAAAGCGCCGGCCGCCGCGGCTGGATGTTGGTATCACAATCCGTGATCTCAACACGGTCCACTCTGCGGGGGTGAGCTGGAACATGAAATCCGCCGGGAAACGGCGGATATTGCGCTTGACGGCCTGGACGAGTGCTCCGGTCGCCACGCCGTAGAGTGCAGCGAGATCCTCATCGGGTAGGACCTTGTGGCCGCGAAAGACGAGGATCGACTGGGTGATGTGCTCGACGGGCACGAGGGCGCCGGAGCGCTTAGGTCTGGCCACGGT
>CAZLYG010000587.1:0-3175 GCA_964563075.1 uncultured Steroidobacteraceae bacterium
CTGCAGGCCGAGGTCCTTGGAGAACACGTAGCGCCCGCTGGCGGCGTCCATGCCCTCGTAGATGCCCATCTTGCCGGAGGTGACGACCAAGTGCTCGGGCTTGCCGTTGACGGGCAGGTCCATCAGCTGGTGCTCGAAGGCCCAGTCGAGGTCCCACTGGTCGTTGCGCAGGTGCTGGAAGTACCAGACGAGCTTGCCGGTGTCAGGATTGAACGCGAGGGTCGAATCCGTGTACAGGCCGTCGTTGGTGACACCCGGCTTGTGTACGAGGTGCAGCATCGGACCGGTGTCATAGGTCTGCCCGACCCCGAAGTACGCGAGATTCAATCCCGGGTCGTAACTTCCCGCCGTCCAGACTGAGGCCCCGCTACGCTTCTCCAGCGGCAGATCGTTCCAACTGTTGCCCCCGGGGGTGCCCGGCTGTGCGATCGTGTGGAAGCGCCATGCCTCCTGGCCGGTGGCGAAATCCAGGGCCACGATCGCATCGCCGCCCGGGACCTGACCCGCGACGCCCTGCATGACTTTGCCCTTCGCGACCAGCGGACCGCCCGACAGGTCATAGCCCTTGCGATAGTCCGCGACGGGCGAGTCCCACGCCACGATGCCGGTCTTCACGTCCAGTGCGACGAGGTGATCGTCGGATGTCGGCACCAACAGCTTGTCGCGATAGATCGCGAGATTGCGCTTGACCTGGCGCCGGGCGTCGCTGGGCAGATCGCGGGTGTACTGCCACAGAAGATCGCCGGTCGCTGCGTTCAGGGCCTGCACATTGTCGCCGAAGCCGAACGTGAACAGCACTCCATCGTGCTCGATCGGCGTTGTCTCCGTCCTGCCGTTGGGGAGCGACCAGGACCAGGCGACCTGCAGGGTCGCGACGTTGGCTTTCGTAATCTCCTTCAGTGGACTGAACCCGTGGTCATCGTAAGTGCGGCGCCAGGTGAGCCACTCGCTGGGCGGGGGACTGCGCAACTGCTCGTCGCTCACCGGCGTAATGGTGTCCAGCGGGTTGGGCAGGACCACAGGCGGGATGGGCGGCGCGAGCGGCGAAAGCGGCATCATCGGCGGCGTGGGCGCAAGCGGACTGCGCGGTACTCGCAGCCCCGCGAGCACTTTCGCGTCGGTTGACAGCTCGGTACTTCCCGTCTGACCGCCGTTGACCTGTGCGATGTAGGCAACGAGTTGGGCCGTGGCCTCGAGCGTCAGCGACCCCGGCTTCGTCGGTGGCATCCGCTCGTGAATGAACGTGAACAGGGTGCCGGCCGGCTTGCCGCCCCAGGTCTGACTGAATGTGTTGCCGTTGAGCGCCGTGGCGAATTCGCTGCCGCTCAGATTGATTCCGTGGCAGCTGGCGCAATCCCGCGCGTAAGTCACCTTTCCCTGCGCCGCCTGCTCTGCCGTAAAGCCGACCAGGGGCAACTGGGGCCCTGGTGGAGGCCGCTGTGCCCGAACGACCGCCCCAGGCGTCGCAGTGAGGGCTGCAGCCACCATCGCGTATCGGAGCATCGCTCCCCGCCGGAGGCGCACCTCAATGCTCCCTGTAGTTGTCGCGACGCACTGCCGCGCTCGCGGCGATGACCGGGCTTGCAATCTTCATGGCCTTCCCCCGTCGTACGAGCCTTTCTTGTGTTTGGTCTTATAGCGCACACTTCGGCTGCGGAGCCACTTGCACGGCATCCTGGGCCGGTAGACGGAAGGTGACCGATGAGACGCAGCACCGATCGAATTCTCACAACCCACGTCGGCGCGCTCCCCATGGAGCCGCCCGACCTCTGGGGTGCCTCCGGCGCCGACACAGAGCGACTGCGCACTGCCGTCGTCAACGTCGTGCGGTCGCAGCGAGCTGCCGGCGTCGACCTCGTGAATGAGGGAGAGCTCACCAAGGGCGGCAACTGGGTGAGCTTCGTCAACGACCGGCTCACCGGTTTCGAAGCTCGCCCGCCTAGTGCGGAGCTCATGATCCAGAGCGCCGACTGGGTGGAGTTCAGCGAGTTCTACCAGGACGCCCGCGATGGCGGCACCCTGTTCGAGCAAACGCGGCGCGCGCCGGATCAGACGCGCCGGGCAGATTGGGCGTGCGTCGGCCCGGTGACGTACTGCGGCCAGGCAGCTCTGCAGCGCGAGATCGAGTGCCTGAAGAGCGCGCTCGGTCCGGTCGCGACCGGCGATGCATTTCTCACTTCGACGGCGCCGGCAAGCGTCGAGCCCGGTCGCGACAACAGCTACTACAAGTCGCAGGAGGAGTTCGTGTTCGCGCTCGCCGATGCCCTGAGCGTCGAGTACGAGACGATCGCGAAAGCGGGCTTGCTGGTGCAGGTCGATGACGCCTGGCTGGCCGCGCTATGGGATCGCATCGGCATCAAGATGGGACTCGCAGCCTACAAGCGCTACTGCGCAGTGCGCGTTGAGGCTCTCAACCACGCCCTGCGGAACATTCCGCAGGAGCAGGTGCGATACCACCTTTGCTGGGGAAGTTGGCACGGTCCCCACGCTCACGACATTCCGCTGGCGGACATCGTGGACATCCTGTTGTCCATCCGTGCCCAGACTTATCTGTTCGAGGCGGCCAACGTGCGCCACGAACATGAGTACGTTCTGTGGAAAGACGTGAAGCTGCCGGAGGACAAGGTGCTGGCCCCGGGAGTGGTCAGTCACTCCACGGCGCTGATCGAGCATCCTGAGCTGGTCGCCTCCCGTATCCGGCGCTTTGCCGACATCGTCGGCCGTGAGCGCGTGGTCGCATCGACGGACTGCGGTCTGGGGCTACGGTGTCATCCGCAAATTGCTTGGGCGAAGCTCAAGACCTTGGCGCAGGGCGCCGCGCTTGCCAGCGAGTCGCTCTGGGGGTAGCCCTCTTGTCCGAGGGCTCCCCCGCCCCCATTCAAGCTGCTCGGTCACGACGTAGCTTGGCCTTTGAGCGGAGACACCCTGCCAAGGCCCCGAAGAGACAGCCTGAGCCGCCCTCGACCCGGAACGGGTCGACATAATCTGCAGGTTTCTCTTCTCTATACAACAAGTTCGGATAGAATGCCCGGCCCCCGAGCGGCGGCCAGGCCCTGTCTGGCTGTAACCCCTGGAATTGCATGGAATTTTGCTATGCCCCGCACTACGGCTCTCTCTGATATCCGCAACATCGGCATCATCGCCCACGTCGACGCCGGCAAGACGACGACGACCG
>CAZLYG010000588.1:0-3170 GCA_964563075.1 uncultured Steroidobacteraceae bacterium
TCGCGCCCGCCGCCACCTCCGCCGCCACCGCCACGGTAGCCGCCGCCACCGCCACCACCCGGACGGCCACCACCGCCGCCGGTGCGTGGCTTGTCCTGTGCCTCATTCACACGCAGCTGCCGACCACCCATCTCGTGACCGTTCAGGCTCTGGATGGCGCGGGCTGCATCGGCCTGGCTCATCTCCACGAACCCGAAGCCGCGCGGGCGGCCGGTCTCGCGATCGGTCGGCAGCGACACCGACTCGACCGTACCATGTTGTGAAAACAAACTGCGGACGTCCGCCTCGCTGGCGCTGAACGGCAGGTTGCCTACATAAATTTTAGCCACAGATAACACTCTCCAAACAGCTCAAGCGGCCTCGGGCATGGATGAAAGTAAAGCCCTAGCCACTCCACACGGCAGGAGCACCGGTCAGGTCAGGGAGAGTACGTCTCGCGAGCCCATCGAACCTTAGATCCTGTCACCTGATCGCAGGCGGCTCGGCCGGAACTCGAGTACGCGTGCCGCTTGCTCATTTCACGAATGAGCACGCGTGGGGCGTCTGGAACGAAACACGGACGTCGGCGATCGCCGCGAAGTATGCCAGACGCCACGCTTTGGCAACCACAGGAAAACGCGTGGTTGGAAAGGATTTGACGCAATATCGGTACCATGGGATCCCATGTAGCGCTCGCACCGGTGGAGTGCCTGCAGGGGGCTGTGTTGGGTACAATTTACATATAAATCAAATGGTTACGCTGAAAACGAGCCCTCTCGGAGCTGGATTGTTGCCTCGCCGGGAACACGGGACCCGGTGATTCCAG
This sequence comes from uncultured Steroidobacteraceae bacterium, assembly GCA_964563075.1. Taxonomy (GTDB): domain Bacteria; phylum Pseudomonadota; class Gammaproteobacteria; order Steroidobacterales; family Steroidobacteraceae; genus 13-2-20CM-66-19. The sequence continues at coordinate 806 of CAZLYG010000588.1, forward strand.
CGTTTTGGCGTGGCTGTAGCGTCCGCCCGACGCTGTCACGTGCGGGGCATCGGCACGAGCGCGCGCGGGCTCTTGACAGGTGCGGCCGGTATCATCCCAACATCGGCTGCCGCGCCCGCCGGACTCCCATGTTAGGTTGCCGCGGCACGGCCCTTGCTGAGGGCGCAGGCATGGTGCGGTGCGTTTTCAGCAATGGTATGGGCAACGGTCAGGCGTCCTCATGCCTGCACGCCCTCGAGCGCGGGGTCTGTCGACCCATTGGCGCGACTATTCCCATTTGACCGCCTTCCCCGGCGGCGAACCCCGGATATCACAGGCACCGTTTTCGCGGAGAAGCATGCCGTGATGCCCGCTCGCAGCAGAAATCGTCTGTCGCTTCTCGCGCTGTTCCACAATTTCGGCAGCGCGATCGGTGCCAAGGCCGCGGGTTTGCTGCTGGGGATCGTCGCTTACGGCTTGCTCGCGCGCACGGTCGGCACCGCGGGACTTGGCAGATATCGCACCGTTTTGACGCTCCTGCTTTTTGCCGGCGTGATATTCGACTTCGGCCTCTATTCGATCACGCTGCGCGACATCTCGCAGCCTCGGGCGGATGCGCACCGGATTCTCGGCAACGCCGTGGCGTTGCGCATCGTCGCAACCTCATGCGCCATCGTGCTGCTGGCAATCATCCTGAGCATGGCGGGCGCGCCCTCGGCGGCCGGAGTCATGATTGCGGGAGTCGGGTGGGTTGCGTTACAGCTGAGCGAGCTGCTGCGGGCGGTGTTCCAGTTGAAGCTTGCGCAGCCACGCGGTGCGCTTGCCGAGGTCATCGGCGCAGCCGCAACGCTGGTGCTCGTGGCGGCGCTGGCTGGCCTGCACGCCGGAACCGACGCGATGCTCGCGGCCACCGCCGCGGGATTCTGCTGTACGGCCGCCGTGTCGTGGCGCTTTGCCAACCGCCTGGTGTCATTTCGTCCGCGCTTCGACTGGCCGTTATGGCGCAGCCTCATCGTTGCGGGCCTGCCGATCGGCGGCTCGCTGATTTTCCAGACCATTCAGCTGCGCGTCGACGTCGTGCTCCTTGCCTTGATGCGCTCACCGGCGGAGCTGGGTCTCTACGATGCCCCGCTGAAGCTCTACGAGCTGCTGTTTGCGGTCCCACTGCTGTTCGGCGGCCTGATGTTGCCGCTGTACATGCGCGATCTGGGCGCGCGCGCCGGCTCGGTAGCGCCGCGTCTGAATGCCGCGCTCGGCGTCAGCTTCTTCTTTTCCATGCTGACATTTGCCGTGCTGATCGAGTGCGCAGAGCCGATCGTGGTGATGTTCGCAGGCCCGGGATTCGTGCATTCTGCCGACCCGCTGCGAATCCTGGCCGGCTCTGCAATCTTCGCGGGCGTGAGTGGCACGTTGCGCTTTGGCGCGGTGGCCATCAATCAGCAGAGTCGGATCCTGCGGGCCGACATTATCGGTGTGTGCGCCGCCGTCACCGCTCATTCCATCCTCATTCCGCGCTACGGGATCATCGGTGCGGCGTTCGGCAAGCTTTGCGGCGACGTCGTGACGTCCGTGTCCGCTGCCATCATCATGCGCAAAGTGCTGAGCCGCACGATTGTCATGATGGTGACGGTGTCAGCAGCGGCAGCCGCATGCCTGATCTGCACAGTAACCTTCGCCGTTCACATCGACTGGTTCGTCGCAAGTGGCATAGGCGTACCCGTCATTCTGTGTGCCTTTCTGCTCCTGCCGCGCGTGCGTCGAATGCTCGCGCCCCTCGCAGCGTCCTGAGCAAGCTTTACACGCTGTTTTGTAGAAGCGGTACGAGGGCCTCAATCGCGACCTCTGCCGTCGCCAGCGGACGCGCATCTACCGCTTTACTGAAGCCGCATCGCGGCCTCGAGCTGTTCGCTCGCCTCCAACCACGCGGCCTCCGTCTCCTTTGTCGCTCGCGTGAGCTCGGTCTGCTTCTGCAGAAGCTCCCGCAGTTTCTCCCGAGCGTCCTCGCGGTAGAGATCCGGTGAAGTCAGCCGCGCCTCTATATCCGCCGTTTCCCGGCCCAGCCGTTCCAACTCCTCCTCGCACCGAGCGACTTGCGCCTTCAGAGGGCTGAGCCGACTGCGACGCTCTGCGTCCTCGCGTTTGCGCTGCTTGCGCGCGTCCGCCGAACGGTCCGCTGTTGCCTCTATCGGCCCCTGCATCGAGCCTTGCGGCGGCGCGGGTGTGGCGAGAACCGCCTCGGCCGGGTGCGTTTCGGCGAGCCACCTGGCGTAATCCTCGAGATCGCCGTCGAACGGCTCGACCCGTCCCTCATGCACGATGTGCAATTCATCAGCCACCGTGCGCAGCAGATGACGATCGTGGGACACGAGCACGACGGCCCCTGCAT
>CAZLYG010000589.1:0-3149 GCA_964563075.1 uncultured Steroidobacteraceae bacterium
GAATCCCCTCGTCGCCGCGGGGAAGCTGACGCTCCCGCAGCGCAACCAGCTGCTGGCCCGCATGACCCGCGAGGTGGCCGCTCTGGTGCTGCGCAACAATTACCTGCAGGGCCAGGCGATCAGCACACTGGAGTTGCAGTCCAAGACGCGGATCGCCGAATACCAGAACCTCATGCATTCACTGGAGCGCTCCGGAGAGCTCAACCGGGCACTGGAGTTCCTGCCGGCCGACGATGAGATTGCCGAGCGCCGCAAGCTCGGTGTCGGCCTGACGCGTCCGGAGCTGTCCGTGCTGCTGGCGTACAGCAAGATCTGGCTCAACAACCATCTGCTCGCCTCGGACGTTCCCGAGGACCCGTATCTGTCGAACGAGCTGTCGCGCTACTTCCCGGGACCGGTGCAGGAGCGCTTCGCGCGCGCCATCAAACAGCACAGGCTGCGTCGGGAGATCATCGCCACGGCAACGACCAACAGTCTGGTCAACCGGATGGGGGCGACCTTCGTGCCTCGCGCTCAGGAGGAGACCGGCGCCAATCCAGCCCAGATCGCGCGTGCCTACACCGCGGCCCGCGAGATTTTCGACATGCGTACCGTGTGGACACAGATCGAGGCCCTCGACACGCGCGTCGCGGCAACGGTCCAGTCCGCCATGCAGTTCCAGACCAGCCGTTTGCTGCGGCACGTGACGTACTGGCTGCTCGCGCGGCGTCAATCGCAGCTGCAGGTCGATCAGGCGGTCGCTGAGTTCCGCAAAGGGGTCCGCCAGCTCGAAGCGGAGATCCCTCACCTGCTCTCCGGTAGCGAGCACGAGCACTTCGAGCGCACCCGCAAGCAGTGCACGCAAGCCGGAGTGCCGCACGAGCTGGCCGGCCGGATTGCCAGCCTGGACGCCCACAATTCCGCGCTCGACATCGTCGAGCTGGCGAGCACGCACTCCTCGGGCGTTGTCGAGACCGCACGTATCTACTTCGATCTGGGCACGCGCATCGGCCTGGACTGGCTGCGGGAACAAGTCGAGCAGCTGCCGGTCGAAGGGCCCTGGCAGGCGGTGGCGCGCGCCGGTTTGCGCGATAGTGCGCTGCGAATTCACCGCGGCCTGACCGAGAAGATACTGAACGTAGAGCTTCCCGGATCGGAGCCGGCACGTGTGAGTGCCTGGCTGCAGACAGCCGGGCCAAACCTCGCCCACTGGCAGCGCATGTTGACGGACATGCGGGCCGCCGGGGCTGCGGATTTTGCGACACTGTCGGTCGGCATCGATTCGTTGCGCAAGCTGACCGATTGATTTTTCCTGACGGAGTCACTCATGCCCGGTAAGCCCACCCCCGGTAAGCTCATCCTGTTGCGTCATGGCCAGAGCATCTGGAACGTCGAGAACCTGTTTACGGGGTGGACCGATGTCGACCTCTCCGAGCAGGGGCGCCGCGAGGCAGCCCAGGCCGGCCGCGAGCTCCTGCAGGAAAGGCTCACGATCGACATGGCGTTCACTTCGGTGCTCAAACGCGCCATCCGCACGCTCTGGATCGCGCTGGATGAGATGGACCGGATGTGGATTCCGATCGAGCGGACCTGGCGACTCAACGAACGTCACTACGGCGCTCTGCAGGGTCTCAACAAGACGCAGACGGTGGAGAAGCACGGCGAAGCGCAGGTGAAGATCTGGCGCCGCAGCTACGACATCCCGCCTCCGGCACTGGCAGAGGACGATCCGCGGCATCCGCGCCAGGACGCTCGCTACGCGGAGGTCGATCCGGCGCAGCTTCCCGCGACGGAGTCACTGAAGGAGACCCTGGGCCGTGTGCTTCCGTTCTGGCACAGCCGCATCGCACCTGAGCTGCGCACCGGACGCAATGTGCTCGTGGCCGCCCACGGCAACAGCCTGCGCGCGATGGTCAAGATGCTGGACAACGTCTCCGAGAGCGAGATCGTCGAGCTCAACATTCCCACGGGCGTGCCGCTGCTGTACGAGCTGGACCGCGAGTTGAAGCCGCTCGGAAGTCGTTATCTGGGCGACCCGGCTGCCATCGCCGCGGCGGCCGAAGCGGTGCGCCGGCAGACGGAAAAGAAGTAGTCAGGCTGACCAGCCGTCGTATTGCCCACCGTGCTCGGTGGCGAGCGCGCTCAGGTGGCGGCCGGTTTCCTGGATCATCGGTGTTATCACGCGCATCATCTTCTTGGCGTGCAGGCTGAAGTGCAGCTCGGGAGCATCCTCCACCGGGCGCACATCCACCTCGAACCCCTCTCCTTCCAGCCGCGTGCGCACGGCCGCGCAAGCGGCTTCGTTCGGGAGCGCGAGAAAGAAATCGATCGGGTAGTCGTTGAACGGAACGTAGCCCTTGGAGCGCAGCTGGGCGACCATCTTCTCATCCCAACTCTCGATCCGCGACTTGGCAACCTTGCGCAGGTTGAAGTAGATCCGCGTCCCGATAACGATGGCGGCGAGAATGAATGTGCCGATGACGATCCAGGACGACATTGTTGCTACTCGTCCGGCGCGATGGTCACGCGCAAACCCTCGAGGGCGGGTGTGACTTCCACCTGGCACGACAGGCGTGAGTTCGATTCGTGATGCGCCAGCTCGACCAGCAGCTCGCGCTCGTCCGACATGGGCGCCGGGAGCCGCGACTCCCACTCCGGATCGATATAGATGTGGCAGGTCGCGCACGAGCACATGCCGCCGCAAATCGCCGCCACGCCCCAGTCGAATTCCCGCAGCGTCTCCATGATTTTCAGTCCCGCCTTCGCGTCGACCTCATGCTCGACCCCATCACGATCGACGACCCGCAGTAACGGCATGCCATCCGCCCTAAGGAGACCCCCGGATCGGGGGCCCGGTAGTTTGCCGATTCGAGAGCCTTGACGGCAAGCCGGGGGCCCGGCTGAGGTCGCCGACCTAAAGCGCGCTGGGAATACCGCCTCGGAGCGTCCTGGCCAGCCGAGCTTCGGCCCCAAGCTCCGCCGCCGTGGGCACCAAACGCATGCGCCGCTCCCGGTACCACAGCCAGGTGTGCAGGTCGAACAGCCACACGGACGCGGCGAGTTGGCGCTCTGTCACACCCCGAAGACCCGCTCGGTCGAGGAGTACATCGGCATGGGCTCGAGCGGGCGGGAAGTACGACAGCACACAAGCAATGTCCAGCAGCGGATCG
>CAZLYG010000590.1:0-3139 GCA_964563075.1 uncultured Steroidobacteraceae bacterium
CCCCACGGACAGGCCCTACCACATCCGCAGCCCGTAAAAAAGGGCACCTGGCCTAAAGGGTGGCGGGCGTCACAAGGACCTGCATCGTGTCCACAGCGGGCCCCTGTCCGGAACAGTCCCTTACGTTCTGGTAAAATTCCTGCCTTAATGCCTCGTCAACTGCTCAAACGCGTGGCGGTCACCGCCCGTTCACTGCAGAACCGCTGGTATCTGAAGGTGTTCGGCACCCGGATCGCCGATCCTTGCCTGTGGGCACCCCACCGGCGCGCCGTGACCGCGGCCTTCGGGGTGGGCCTGGCGATCTGCTTTATCCCGCTGCCCGTGCACCTGTTCACTGCCTGTCTGATCGCGATCATCTGCCGGATCAATCTCCCGGTCGCCCTCGCGACACCTCTCCTGGTGAATCCCCTGACGATGGTTCCGGTGTATTACGCGGCCTATCGCGTAGGTGCCCTGCTCCTCGGACAGGAGCCTCACTTCTTCGCATTCGAGCCCAGCTGGGACTGGCTGCAGAGCGGCCTCGGGCCGCTCTGGAAGCCGTTCCTGCTCGGATGCCTCACGTGCGCCACGCTATCGGGCGTGCTGGGGTGGATCGGGCTGGAACTGCTGTGGCGGTGGCGTGTAACGGCCCGCTACCGCTCACGCCGCGAAGCTTCCACCGTCGCCTGAGCGATTCCTGGCGGGGCTGTTTTTTCGCTCAGCACCCCCTGCTCGATTTCCAGTCGCCGCTCCATGCGTCCCGCCAGGCGCAAGTCGTGCGTCACCACGACGAGACTGGTGCGCCGTTCCCGGTTGAGCTCCAGCATGAGGGTGAACACCGACTCGGCGTTGCTGCCATCCAGGTTTCCCGTCGGCTCATCCGCCAGCACCAGCTTCGGCTCGGTCACCAGGGCGCGCGCGACTGCGGCTCTCTGGCGCTCTCCCCCGGAGAGCTGATACGGCCGGTGCTCCAGGCGGTCGCCCAACCCCACTCTTTCGAGGAGGGCGCGGGCGCGGGCGCGGGCGGTGGATACGGTCACGCGCCGCACGAGCAACGGCATGGCTACGTTCTCCAGGGCGGAGAACTCCGGCAAGAGATGATGGAACTGATACACGAAACCGATCGAGCGGTTGCGCAGGCTCCCACGTGCCTCCTCACCCAACTCGTGAATGTCCCGCCCGTCCACGATGACATGGCCGGAGCTCGGCCTGTCCAGGCCACCCAACAACTGCAGCAGCGTGGTCTTACCCGACCCGGACGCACCCACGATCGCAATGCGCTCGCCCGAACGCACCGCCAGGTTGATGCCGCGCAGCACATCGAGCGTGACCGGCCCCTGGCGAAAGCTCTTGTGGACGTCCTGAGCTTCGAGAACGACTTCATTCATAAGGGCTCACTCGTGGCGCAAGGCATCGGCGGGCGCCGTGCGCGAAGCCCGCCAGGCCGGATAGATCGTGGCCAGCACGCATAGAAGGAATGCCACCGAGCAGATCCGCAGGACGTCGCCCCACTCCACGTACGCCGGCAACTCACTCATGAAATACACGCTGGCATCCATGAACTGCACTCCCATCAGCCGCTGCAGCCAGTCCAGCAGGGCCTCCAGATGATCGGACAGGACGGTACCCAGCGCGGCACCCGCGATCGTGCCGGCCAGGCCGATCACTACGCCCTGGATCGCGAAAGCCGCCAGTACGTTGCGGGGACCAGCCCCGAGGGTACGCAGAATGGCAATGTCCGACTGCTTCTCCTTCACGATCATGACCAGTGTCGCCACGATGTTGAACGCAGCCACCGCCACGATCATCAGCAGGATCACGAACATCATCGTCTTGGTGGTCTGGATGGACTTGAAGAAATTGATGTGGATCATCGTCCAGTCGGTGACCAGGAAGTTGCCTCCCAGGGCAAGCGCCAGCCGGCGCACGATCCCGGGGGCCTGGAACGGGTCCTGTACGGCCAGGCGGATGCCGCTGACCTTCCCGTCCATGCGATACAGCACTGCCGCATCCGTCATGTCGACCAGCGCCAAGCCGCGGTCGTACTCGTACATGCCGGATTCGAACACGCCGCTCACCGAAAAGCGCCGCTGGCGTGGAATGACGCCCACCGGGGTGGCACTGCCACTGGGGGTGATCACGACGACGGAGTCCCCGACGTGAGCATCGATCTCGCGCGCGAGCGCGCTTCCCAGAATGATCCGGTACTTGCCCGGCACGAGGTCCTCGATACGCCCGCTTCTGAGGTTGTGAGCGATGCCCGTCGCCTTGCGCTCCTCCTCGGGGATCACGCCCCGGATCGAGGCCGCGGCGATTTTTGCGCCGTGTGAAAGCATCGCCTCCGCCTCGATGTACGGCACCGCCGCCTGTACGCCCGGCTGCCTCAGTGCCACACGCTGCACGGAGCGCCAGTCGGTCAATGTCTCATCGAAGCCCGTCAGTGTCGCGTGCGAGGTGACGCTCAGCATGCGGCTCCGCAGCTCCCGCTCGAATCCGTTCATCACCGACAGAACGACGATCAGCGTCGCCACGCCCAGCATCAGGCCGAACACGGACATCAGCGCGACGAAGGACACGAAGCCGCGCCGATGCGTCGAGCGCAGATAACGCGTACCGATCAGCCATTCGTAGGGTGCGGAGGCCACGGCCTATTCGTAACGCAGCGCTTCGGCCGGAGCGATGTGCGCGGCGCGAATGGCCGGATAGACGGTGGCCAGGCCTGTCAGCAGCAGCGCGACGACGCCGATGGCCAGCACATTCGACCACTTCACGTCGGAAGGGATCGCGGCGTTCACGTAGATGTCCGCATCCAGGATGTGGAAGCCGAAGGTGCGCTCCAGGAAGGGCTCGATGGTGCCGACGTTGAAGGCAATCGCGAGCCCGAGCGCGACACCCAGGGCGACTCCCAGCCAGCCGATGACCAGCCCCTGTGTCAGGAACACGCCCATGATCTTGCGGGGTGCCGCACCGAGGGTGCGCAGGATCGCGATGTCGGTCCGCTTGTCCGTCACGACCATCACCAGCATCGAGACGAGGTTGAACGCGGCGACCGCCACGATCAGCATCAGGATGAGCGCCATCATGGTTTTCTCGATGCGGATGGCGCGAAAGTAGTTGGCGTTGTCCTGCGTCCAGTCGATGACCTCGAACTGCGGCGGCA
>CAZLYG010000591.1:0-322 GCA_964563075.1 uncultured Steroidobacteraceae bacterium
GGTCGCCCTGCGCTCGCCGACGCGGATGTTGCGAGTGGTGGCTCCACTGGTGCTTGCCGTCCTCGTGGTCGCCGCCGCACTGGTGCTGGTGGGACGCCAGCTGACCATTCTGCATGTGATCGGCATGCTCCTGATCGTCGCGGTGGGCTCCAACTACGCGTTGTTCTTCGACCGGCGCGCCAGGGATCGGCAGGGAGATGCGGTGCCCTTGACGCTCGCTTCGCTCGTCATTGCCAACGCGGCGACCGTGCTGGGCTTCGGCGTACTCGCCTCTTCTTCAGTACCCATCCTCGCGGCCCTCGGCTCGACAGTGGCACCCGGC
>CAZLYG010000591.1:332-3128 GCA_964563075.1 uncultured Steroidobacteraceae bacterium
CACTCGCGTTCTCCGCACTGTTGGCCGACCGCCTGCCTGTTGCGGGGAGTCCGTGATGCGTATGCAGCTCGAGCAGGCGCAGCAGGGCGTCATCGCCGCGACGCGAATCATCATGCTACCGGCGGTGTATACGGGACCCGAGGACTTCGTACGCGCCGGATTCGCTCTCGCCCTGCGCGAGCGCTCGCTCCGGCTGGACATTGCGCTCGTCGATCTGAATCTCATGCAACTGAACGATCGAACGCTGCTGCGGCGGCTGCGCCATGAGATCGTTCTGCCGGCGCGCGCGGCCGGCTGCCGGACCGTGTGGCTGGCCGGGATCTCCCTCGGAGGCTTCATCGCGCTCACCTACGCTGAGCGCTATCCGGGCGAGATCGATGGCCTGTGCGTACTCGCACCCTACCTGGGCAATCGCATCGTCACTGGCGAAATCGCCGCCGCCGGGGGCCTCGACGGCTGGGAGCCCGGCGATTTGGCTCCTGAGGACGATGAGCGTCGCGTGTGGCGTTTCATCAAAACGCGCCCACCGGCACTGCATCTGGGGTTCGGAAGCGAGGACCGCTTTGCCGACAGTCATCGCATGATGGCCGCTGCGCTGCCGCCCGAGATGGTACGCGTGCTTCCAGGGACTCACGACTGGCCTGTGTGGCGCCAACTCTGGGACAATTTCCTCGATGCGCGAATCTTCTAAGCGCTGGAGACCCTCGCCCCTGCTGGGCGCGTCGGCGCTGGTGCATGCAGGCGCCGCCGTCTGCGCAATGGTGCGCCCCCAGTCCTGGCCATGGATGCTGGGCGCAGTTGTCGCGAACCATCTCGTACTGAGCGGGGCTGGTCTATGGCCGCGGAGCCAGCTGCTCGGCTCCAACTGGACCTCATTGCCGCGCGAGGCTGCTGCGCGAGGCGCCATCGCTGTGACAATCGATGATGGGCCCGACCCGGAAGTGACTCCCCGCGTGCTGGACGTGCTGGACGAAAACGGCGCAAAGGCAACGTTCTTCTGTGTCGGCGAACGTGTCGCGCGACACCCGGCGCTCATCCGCGACGCGATACGCCGCGGTCACGCGATCGAAAATCACAGCTACCGCCATCTCAATCATTTCTGTGTCCTCGGTCCACGAGCCATGGCGGAAGAGATCGAGCGTGCGCAGCAGCAGATAGCGGCAGTAACGGGACAGCCGCCTCGATTCTTTCGCGCGCCTGCCGGACTGCGCAATCCTTTCCTGGATCCGCTTCTCGCACATCGGGATCTGCAGCTCGCAAGCTGGACGCGCCGCGGCTTCGACACTTTGAATCGCACGACGGAGGCTGTCCTGCAGAAGCTGACGCATGGAATCAAGGGCGGCGATATCCTGCTGCTGCACGATGGTCATGCCGGGCGAACACCCGAGGGTTCGCCCGTAATTCTTGCAGTGTTGCCTCGCCTCCTGGAGGCAGTGAAATCCGCGCGGCTCGCCGCCGTCACGTTGCGCTCGACGCTCTGCTGAAATGAAACCTCTCATTCTCACTCACTTCACCGCGACGAGCTGCCTGGGGCCCGGTCGCGCCGCCACTCTGCAGGGTTTGCGCGAGCAGCGCTCGGGTCTGCGGCGCTGCACGTTCGAAACGGTCGACATTCCGACCTATGCCGGCGAGGTGTCCGGAGTCGACGGGCTCGTCCTGCCGGATGCATTGCGTCCCTTTGACTGCCGCAACAACCGACTCGCGCTGCTCGGACTGCGCCAGGATGGCTTCCTCGATGCCGTGCAGGAGAGCGTCGGGCGCTGGGGACGGCGGCGCGTCGGAGTGTTTCTGGGTACCAGCACCTCCGGCATCCTGCAGGCTGAGCTGGCCTATCGGCGGCGCGACTCGACCACCGGAGCCCTTCCGGGGGACTTCGATTATGCAACGACGCAGAACTCGTTCTCGGTCGCGGCCTTCGTGCGCCGGGTGTTGGATCTGGGCGGCCCGGCCGCCGTCGTCTGCTCGGCGTGCTCCTCGAGTGCCAAGGTGTTCGGCAGCGCACGGCGGATGATCGAGGCAGGACTGATCGACGCTGCGGTTGTCGGCGGCGTCGACTCGCTGTGCCTCACCACGCTGTACGGCTTCCATGCGCTGCAGCTCACCTCGCCGGGACCTTGCCGCCCATTCGACATCGCGCGCGATGGCATTTCGATTGGCGAAGCGGCCGCTTTTGCACTGCTCGAGCCGCCCTCCTCGAGGGTCGTGCCGAACGCCGTGCAGTTGTTGGGCATTGGCGAGTCGAGCGACGCCTACCACATGTCATCGCCACACCCGGAGGGCGCTGGGGCCCGCGCAGCGATGCTGCAGGCGTTGCACAGTGCAGGCCTGGAGCCATCCGCTATCGATTACATCAATCTGCACGGCACGGGCACGCAGAGCAACGACAGCTCCGAAAGCCGCGCAGTCAACAGCATTTTCGGTGCGGACACACCCGCCAGTTCGACCAAGGGAGCGACCGGCCACGCCCTGGGAGCGGCCGGGGCGCTCGAGGCGGTGATCTGTGCGCTCGCACTGCAGAATGAGCTCATGCCTGCCGGGGTCAACACCACCCGCGTGGACCCGGCACTCGCAGTGCACTACTTGAGCGAGAATCGCTCTGGCCCCCTGCAGCGGGTCATCAGCAACTCGTTCGGATTCGGGGGCAGCAATTGCAGCCTGATCTTCGGCACGCAGGAGGCCGGCTCGTGAGCCCGTTGACGGCCCCGTCGACTGCCGCGTCGAGTACCCCATCGACTGTCCCGTCGAGGGCCCCATCGAGTACCCGGTCGAGTGCCCCGTTGACGGCCTGGGTGGATG